>DATKAO010000052.1 GCA_035498015.1 Myxococcota bacterium | reverse complement strand
GCTGGGGCTCGCGCTCTACCGCGTGCTCACCGGGCGGACCGTGTACGACGCGGCGCTCGGCGCCGACTCGACCAACAGCATGGCCGTGCTGCGCCACCTGTGGAGCCTGCAGGGCGCGTCGCAGGAGTTCGGCTTCGAGTTTCCCGACCCCGTGCCCGAGGCGCTGCGCGCGGTGGTCCGGCGCGCCTGCCGCATGAACCCCGAGGATCGCTTCCCCAGCGCCGAGGCGATGTCGGCGGCGCTCGGCGCGGCGCTGCGCCCGGAGCGGCCGGCCGAGTCACCGGCGCGGCGCGGCCTGGCGGTGGCCGCGATCGCCGCACTGGGCGCGGCGGTGCTCGCGCTGGGCTTCTGGATCGGCCTGGGCTCGTACGGGAAGCGCACCGACGCGCGCAGCGCGCGCGCGGCCGCCGAGGCGGCGCACGCCCAGGCCGCGGCGCTCGTGGCCGGTCTCGGCTCGCGCGCGGGCGACGCGGGGGCCGCGGCGATCGACGACGCCAAGCGGCGCATCGAGTACGCGCTCGAGGAGCAGAACGACGCCGACAAGGCGCTGGCGGCGACCGACTACGCGGGCGCCGCGGAGCGCTTCGGCAGGGCCGCAGAAGGCTACACGCGCGCGTGTCAGTCGCTGCTCGACCGCTGGCTGCGCGAGCTCGCCGACGGCGAGGTCAGTGCCGCGCGCTCCGCGGTCGGGACGCTGGCCTCGCCGCCTTCCGACCTGGCCGAGCGCGCGAAGTCGCTGCCCGCCGCCTCGTCCGACGCGGGCTGTCCCGGCGCCGAGGCGGAGCGCGCGCGCCTGTTCGCCGCCGACGCCGTGCGCGCCGACGCCTCGAAGCTGGCCGCGGTCGCGGCCCCGCCGGCTGCGGCCGCCTCGCTGCCGCCGGTGTCTGCGCCCGCTCAGGCCGGCACCGCCCCGGGCGCGAGCCCTGCGCCGGGGACGCGGCAGCCTCCCGCGGCCGATCACGCCGAGGACCGCCGCGCGATCGAGGAGCTGGTCCACGCCTGGAACCAGGCGCTGAACGGGCGCAACTGGTCGGCCCTGCCGGCGGTGCAGAAGCTTCGCGCGGGTCAGCTCGCGAAGTACCAGAGCGAATTCGAGAAGAAGAACGTGCGCCAGCAGGTCACGATCGACTTCATGGCCGGCTTCGAGACCGGCCACATCGACATCGGAGTCACGGTGACTCGTCAGGAGCGCAACTTCTTCGTGTGGAGCACGGTCTCGAAGGAGTCGCGCAAGGCGCGCATCGTGGGCGAGAACGGCACCTGGAAGATCGACGGGCTGTGAGCGGGCCGCGAGTCAGACGCGCGGCGTGAACTTGCGCAGCTTGCGCTGCAGGCTCTGGCGGTGCAGCCCGAGCTGACGAGCGGCGCGGCTGATGTTGCCGCCGCACTCCGCGAGCACCCACTCGATGTACTCGCGCTCGCGCCGCGCCAGGGTCTGCCCCGCGTCGCCGGTCACCGGCGTGAGCTGCGGCTCGCTGCGGAACGCGGCCAAGAGGTCCTCCACGTGCACGGGCTTGGTGAGATAGTTGAACGCGCCGAGCTTCACCGCCTGCACCGCGGTGGCGATGCTGCCGTAGCCGGTCAGCACCACGATCTTCGCCTTGGGCGCGCGTTCCAGGATGAGCGGGATCGCGTCGAGCCCGCTCTGGTGGCGCAGGCGCAGGTCGACGCTGGCGAACTTGTAGGCGAACGGCGGCAGCGCGCGCAGCTCGTCGAGGTCGGCCACGCACTCGACGCGCCAACCGCGCTCGGCGAACTCGAGCGCGAGCGTCTCGGCGAAGCGCGCGTCGTCGTCCACGATCAGGAGTGACTGGCCCTGGCTCACGGCCGGGCCTCCGCGACCTGCGCGGCGGGCAGCACCAGCCGGGCGATGGCGCCGCCGCCGGGCGTGGCGTCGAGCTCGAGCGTGCCGCCGATCGTCTCGGCCAGCGTGTAGGCGAAGTAGAGCCCCAGGCCCACGCCGCCCGGGCGCGTGGTCACGAACGGCTCGCCCAGGTGCGCGCGCACCAGCTCCGGCCAGCCTGGCCCGTGATCGCGCACTTCGACGCTGACACGCTCCGGTGTCGCCCGCACCTCGACCTCGGCCGGTGCGTCGGCGCTGCTCTCCTCGAGCGCGTTGTCCACGAGGTTCAGCACGGCCTGCGTGAAGGCCACGGCCGGCACCACCACGTGCGCCGGGCCGCGCTCGCGCTGGAAGCGCAGCGGCACGGCGGGGTCTTCGGCGCGCAGGCCGCTGCAGACCTTCTCGACCAGGTCGCCCACGTCTTCGACCTCGAGGCTGAGCGCGTCGGGCCGCAGCTGAGAGCCGGCCATCTGGCGCAGCACCTCCTCGCAGCGGGCCAGCGCCTCGCTGGCCTCGCGCAGCGCCGGATCGGCTGCGAGGTCGAGCTTCCGCGCCAGTCTCTCGAGCTTCAGCATGGCGGTGTTGAGCGGCGTGGCGAACTCGTGCGAGAGACCCGCGGCCAGCGCGCCCACCGCGCGCAGGCGGTCGATGCGGCCCTGCTCCTGGCGGCGCGCGTGCACGTGCGCCTGCAGCGCCGCCAGCGTGTGTGACAGCCAGGTCGTGAACAGCCAGAACACGCCGGCCACGAGGAACTGCGCGGGGAACAGCACGGCGGGAGACACGCGGGTCTCGGCCAGGCCCGGCGGCACGTGACCGAAGGCCTGTACGAAGGCCAGACACGCGACCAGGCTCCAGAAGAAGCCCAGCGACACCCGGCCCTCGAGCAACAGCGCGCCCAGACCGGCGTGGAAGAACAACAGCGGCACGAGCGGGTTCCAGGCCCCGCCCGAGAGACCCAGCAGCGCGGACAGCGCCGCGATGTCGGCGAACAGCTGCGCGCCGAGCTCGAGCTGTGACACCTCGGGGCCGCGCCGCAGCCGCGCCCAAGTGACTGCGTTCAGCCCTGCGAGCAGCGCCACCACGCCGAGAAACACCGGCACGCGCCCGGGCTCGAGCAGGTCGAACTGCAGCGCGGGCAGGATCGAGAGTCCCTGGGCGAACAGCGCGATCCAGCGCAGCCGCACCACCCACGCCAGCTTCGCCGAGTTGCTGTCGCCGATCTGCGAGAGCGGCGGATCGAGCAGGGCGAAGAGCCGGAACTTCATGGGCGAAGATTAGTGCAAATCCGATGGTCGCGCGGGCACCCTACCCGCGCTCCGGGCACTTGCGCACCCGCTGCTAGAGCGGGTCAGTGCGCAGGTCCGCGACCAGCCCGAAGTGGTCGCTGGGCCAGACCCCCGCGCGCTCGTCGTTGCACACCACGCGGCAGGCCTCGACCTTGCCGCGCCCGTCGCGCAGCGGGTAGTCGACGAACACGTAGTCGATGCGCCGGTCCGGCTCCAGCGCCATGCGCGCGTAGGCGTTGCGGTTGGACCAAGTGACTCCGTCCGAGTCACGGCCCTCCAGCAGCCAGGCGTCGTTCCAGTACACGCTGCGGCCGTCGATCGAGTGCCGGCCGGTCATGTAACGGATCTCGTCGGAGTCCGGCTCCGCGTTGAAGTCACCGGCGATGATGGCCGGGAACGCGCGGTGCACGCGCTGCGCCCGCACCCAGTCGGCGAGCGCGACCACCTGGCGTTCGCGCACCGCGCCGTGGTGGAACTTCCAGTTCAAGTGCGTGCACGCGAACACCAGCGGCCCGTGCGGCGACTCGATGTGAGTGAGCAGCGCGCAGCGAGTCTCCCCGTCGCCCTTGTCGGGCAGCGGGAGCACGTCGCGCTTCTGGATCGGCCAGCGCGAGGCGATCGCGTTGCCGAACGTGACCTCGGGCGACTTCCAGAAGTTGCCGGCCCGGGCGAAGGCGAGCTCGTAGCCCGCCTCGCCCACCAGCTCGTGCGCCAGGTCGCGGCCGGGCGACTGCAGCACCTCCTGGAAGGCGATCAGGTCGGGCGCGAGCCGCGCGATCCATTCGCGGATGCGCAGCGCGCGCGCCTCGAAGGGCCCGGAGTCGTTCCAGACGTTGAGCGTCAGCACCCGCAGCATGCCCGGTTTCTACCACGCCGGCGCCGGCTCGTGTCACCCGCGTGTTACGCTTCGCGCCATGGCGGGCTTCAGCAAGGGGCTTCACGACCTGGGCCGCGGCTGCTACGCCTGGCTGCAGCCGGACGGCGGCTGGGGCTGGAGCAACGCCGGCCTGGTCACTGACTCCGGCCAGTCACTCTTGGTCGACACGCTGTTCGACCTGCGGCTCACCGCCGAGATGCTCGACGCCATGCGCGCGAAGGTCCCGGAGGCGCGCCGGATCGGCACGCTGGTCAACACGCACGCCAACGGCGACCACTGCTACGGCAACCAGCTGGTCGAGGGCGCGCGCATCGTGGCCTCGCGCGCGAGCGCCGAAGAGATGGACGAGCTCCCGCCCGAGTCGATGGCGCGCTTCCGCGACGGCGCGGCCTCGCTGGGTGCCGCCGGCGAGTATTTCGCGCGCGTCTTCGCGCCCTTCGAGTTCCACGGCATCCGCCACACGCCGCCCACCGAGACCTTCGACGGCGAGCTGCGGCTGCGGGTCGGCGGCAAGGAGGTCGTGCTGTTCGAAGTCGGCCCCGCGCACACGCGCGGCGACATCCTGGTCTGGGTGCCCGCCGACCGGGTGATCTACACCGGCGACATCCTGTTCATCGGCGGCACGCCGATCATCTGGCAGGGCCCGGTCGGCAACTGGGTCGCGGCCTGCGAGCGGATCGCGGCGCTCGATCCCGAGGTCGTCGTGCCGGGTCACGGCCCGCTGACCGACGCCAAAGGCGCGCTCGCGGTGCGCGACTATCTCGTGCACATCCGCGAGCGCACGCGCGAGTGTTTCGACGCGGGCCTCTCCCCCGTCGAGGCCGCGCGCGCGGTGCCGCTGGGCGAGTTCGCTGCCTGGGGCGACTCGGAGCGCATCGCGGTCAACGTCCACACGCTGTACCGCGAGTGGAGCGGCGGCCAGCAAGGCGCGGCCAACCCGCTGCAGCTCTTCGAGCTCATGGGCGAGCTGGAGCGCGCGGGGGCGCGCCGTGGAGGCTGAGGCCCCGCGCTCGCGCCGCAAGCTCGCCGCGATCCTGATGGTCGACGTCTCCGGCTTCAGCCGGCTCATGGAGCAGGACGAGGAGTGGACCACGCGCGAGATCCGCGCCTTCCACGCGCGCGCCGACTCACGCGTGCGGCAGCACGAGGGCCGGGTGGTCGACACCGCGGGTGACTCGGTGTTCGCCGAGTTCGACTCGGTCGTGAACGCGACGCGCTGCGCGCAGGCGATCCAGGAGGACCAGACCGCCGCCAACGAGTCGCAGCCGCCGGAGCGCCGCATCGACACCCGGATCGGCGTGCACGTCGGCGACGTGATCGTCGAGGAGTACAAGGTCTACGGCGACGGCGTGAACATCGCGGCGCGGCTCGAGTCACTCGCCCAGCCGGGACACATCCTGGTATCGGAGGCGGTCTACCAGCAGGTGCGCAACAAGATCCCGGCGCAGTTCCGCGACGAGGGCTTCCGCTCTCTGAAGAACATCGAGCACCCGGTGCGCGTGTACTCGCTGGTGCCCTCGTCGCTCGTGCCCTCGCAGGCTCCGGCCGGCGTGCGCCCGCCCAGCCGGCGGGAGCAGCGTGAGCGCCGGCTGGCCCAGCGCGGCCGGTCCCAGTCCACTGCGCGCGCTGCGGACCTGCCCCCGACGCGCGGCCTGCTGGCGGGGCTCGTGAGGCCCGACATCCTCACTCCCCTCGTGATCGGAGGGTTCCTGATCGCGAGCAGGGAGTACGGCTTCGAAAGCGCGGGCGTGCTGCCGACGGCAGGAGCCGTGCTGGTGGGTCTCTCACTCGGTCGGGCGCGCGCCCGGCGCCTGGGACGGGGGTGGCATTTGATCGGCCTGGGCATCGGCATCGCCATGGGTGCGCACTTCACCCACTGGAGCAAGCTGACCGACTTCATGTTCGTGCTGGCCGGCGTGATCGTGGGCGCCCAAGGCCTGCGCCACCGCGGCCCAGAGAGACTCCCGCCCGCCAACTAGTCCGGCGGCATCTGCGGCGGGAGTGACTCCTTGGTGGCTCCGCCCTTCTGGACGGCGAGCAGCTCGATCTCGAACGACAGCGCCGCGCCGGGCGGGATGCGGTCGCCCGTGCCCGGCGGCATGCCCTTGTCGCCGTAGGCGGAGTCGGAGGGACAGGTGATCTCGGCCTTCCCGCCCGCGCGCATGAGCGGCAGCGCCTCCTGCCAGCACGGAATCATCCGGTTCAGCGGGAACTCGGCGGCCTGGCCGCGCTCGACCGAGCTGTCGAACACGCTGCCGTCGCGCAGCTTGCCCGTGTACTGCACGCGGACCTTGTCGTTCACGGTCGGGTGCTCCCCGCTGCCGGCCTTGAGCTCGCGGTAGACGACGCCGCTCGGCCGCGCCTTCGCGCCCGACTCCGCGGCCGCCTTCTTGAGGAACGCCGCGGAGGCGTCCTTCTCGCGCTTGGTCCGCACCCCGTTGCGGGCTTGCGCCAGCGGGTCGAGCTTGGGCTCGTAAGTCGCGAAGTCGACTGCCGGCTTCGCCCCGGTGAGTCCCGCAGTGAGTCCCGCCTCCATCATCTTCACCTCGTCCGGCGAGAGATCGAAGCTCTTCAGGTTGCGCGCGACGGCGAGCCCGAGCGCGTAGATGGTCTTCTGCTCCTCGGTCTCGGGCTGCTGCGCGCGCGCGAGGGGCGCGAAGACGAGCGAGACAGCCAGGACGAGGGACGCGAGGCGGGGCCGCATGTGTCTCCGATCTCCCGGCAGGCGTCCGGGCCGGCCATCTTAGCCTAGTGAAAGACGAGCACCTTCGAGAAGTCGATGCGGCCGTGCGCCTCGCCCGTGAGCTTGTAGTCGAGCAGTCCGGTCGGGATCGACCCGGGCCCCGTGTCCGCGAGCTTCGTGATCGCGAACGTGATGCCCGCCACGGGCGTGCTCACGAAGCGCAGGCTCGAGCTTTGGCTGCGCGGGTTGTATTTTCCGCTGGCCACGAGGTCGACGTGCTCACCGGTATCGAGGTCGAGCGTGGCCGTGCCGGTCACCGCGTTCGAGGCGTCCGTGGCCAGCTCGAAGCTGAAGGTCCAGGCGCTCACCTTCACCCGGATCGCGGCTCCCGCGATCTTCTTGTGCACGCCGCAGCCCTTTCCCACTCCGGGGACATCGACGCAGAACGGCATCGAGGTGGGCCGGCAGCCCCAGAGCCCGGCCTGCGGGGTGCGCGAGCACTTGAGGGTCACCGAGCCCTTGCCCGTGCCGACGTCGTCGCCGAGCTGCAACGTGCCCGAGCCCCGGATCGGAAGCTTGAGCTGCGGGTGAGCGAAGGTCCCGCCCATCTTGCCGCTCAGAGTCACGGGGAAGGTCGCGTAGAACGGCGGGCCCAGATGCTGGTACTGGACCCACGCCTCGCCGTCGGAAGCGCTGACGCTGCCGAATACGTCCTCCACGAGATGACCCTTGAAGCACGCGACGATGTTGGGTGAGATGAAGACCGTGCAGGCGTGGAAGTCGGGATCGTCGATCAGCTCCGCGTCGTCGGGCGGGCGCAGCGTGTAGCTGCCGCTCGGCGCGCCTGCACGAGCCGCGCCGGCCAGCAGACCGAAGACGGCAAGCCCGATCGTGACTGCCCGGGTGAGTCGCATGGGCGCGCATTCTGCGCGATGCGCGATGAAAACCCAAGGGTTTCGTGCCATCCTTGGGCGCCATGCAGGAACGGTCCCGGCACCACGAGCTCGACGATCCGCTGCGGCCCGAGACGATCTCCGCGCTGTTCTCCGCGACCATGCGCCGCGGCGAGTGGCTGCCGGCCGAGGAGGTGCGCGCCCGCGCCCTCTTCGGCAACGTGACGCTCGACCTGCGCCACGCCCTGCTCGCGCCCGGAGTGACGACCATCGAGTGTCTGGCGTTCTGCGGCTCGGTCGAGATCATCGTGCCGCCCAAGCTCGAGGTCGAGCTCGCGGCCTCGGCCATCCTGGGCGCCGTCGAGCAGCGCGACGCCGGCGGCAAGATGGGCCGCTTCATCGCCAAGCAGATCCGCCGCGCGCTCGACCCCGACGGAGAGCAGCGCCGGCGGCCGGCCCCCGAGCCCGTGGACCCCGAGGACGCGCCGCTGGTGCGGATCGAAGGCCGCGCCATCTGCGGCGCGATCATCGTCAGAGTGCGCTAGCCGGGAATCAGACCCGGGCGACGATCACGAAGGCCGGTGTCTCCGGCCCGACCTCGCGCCGGTCGAAGTCACCGTAGATGGTCACTTGGCCGAAGCCCGCGCGCGCCAGCAGGTGCTCGAGCTCGTAGCGCCAGAACCAGCGCATGTGGAAGTGCGCCTCTTCGCTGCCCACGCGCTCGCCGGCGCGGCTGCGCTCGTAGCGGAAGTGCACCTGGAGGAGCTGCGTGACCGGGTCCGGGACGGCGCGCGCCCAGCGCTCGATCGACTCGCCGTCGAGCTCGAAGCGCATTTCGAGCTGCTCCGCGGGGTCCGGCGCCGCCATCCGCGCCAGGCGCGGCGCGAACACGTCGAAAGCGAGCGCGCCGCCTGGCGCGAGGTGCCGGCGCACGCAGGCGAGACACTGCAGCTGGTCCTCGACCGTGTACAGGTGCTGGAAGGCGCGGAACGCCGAGTAGATCAGCGTGAAGCGGTCGTGAGCCAGGTCGAAGCGCTGCATGGGCGCGTGCACCAGCCGCAGGTTCGGGAAGCGCGACTTGGCACGCAGCGCGTCGAGCATGTGGCGCGAGGCGTCGAGCCCCGTGCAAGGGAAGCCGTCCTCGGCCATGCGCAGCAGCACGCGCCCGGTGCCGCAGCCGAGCTCGAGCACCGGCCCCGCGCACTCGCGGGCGAGCGCGCGGTAGAAGTCGATGTCCCGGCCGATCTGCGGGCTGTGCTGGTAAGCGGCGTCGTAGAAGCGCGCGGTGGTGCGGCCGTACGCCTCGTCGAGATCGGACACGTCGGGAATCACGCGCTTGAACCTCGCGCCTGGGCCCCGCGCTGTCGAGCCCGCGCGCTGTGCCAATATCCGGCCGTGGAGACGCGCGTCGCGAGCGAGCCGGCCGCGGTCCGGGCCTGGACCTGGTACGTGGTCGCGGTCGGCGCGTGGTTCCTGTCGATCGGCCTCAACCAGGTGATCGTGCCCGCCCTGGTGACTCAAGAGCTGCGCGGCGGCGCCGGGTCACTCGCCACGGCGCAGACCGCGGGACAGGTCCCGACGCTGCTCCTGATCCTGCTGGGGGGCGTGGTCGCGGACCGCGCGGACCGGCGGCGCGTCCTGCTCGGTCTCTATCTCGCGAGCGCCGCGCTCACCGCCGCGCTCGCGGCGCGCGTGGCCGCCGGCGCTCTCTCGCTCGCGCTCGTGGTCGCCTACGTGGCGGCCCTGGGCGTGCTCTCGGCCTTCCTGATGCCCGCACGCGACTCACTGCTCTCGGAGCTCGCCTTCGGCGACCTGATGCGCTCGGTGAGTCTGCTCACGGTGACGCAATGGGGCATGCAGGCGATCGGCTCCTTCGCCGCGCGCATCGGCGAGCGCGCGGGCCTTGCCGCCCTGATCGGCGCGCAGGCCGCGATCGTGCTGGCCGGGGCCGTCGCGGTCTGGCGCCTGCCGCCCCTGGCGCACGGTCACTCGCCGCCGCGCACGCTCTCCCTGCACGAGCTCTCCGAGGGCGTGGTCGAGGTGCTGCGCTCGCCCATCCTGCGTCCGATCGCGCTGCTCTCGATCGCGATCGGCGTGCTGTTCGTCGGGCCGCTCCTGGTCGTGTTTCCGCTCCTGGTGCGCGACTACTACGGGGGAGACACGACCGACCTGTCGCTGCTCTTGGGCTGCTTTCCGCTGGGCATCATCGCCTGCACGCTGTGGCTGATCGCGCGCCGCGGGTTGCGCCGGAAGGGGCGCGCGCAGCTCGCGGCGCTGGCCGCCGGCGGCCTGTGCATGGGGGCGCTCGGGCTCGGGCTGCCCTTCCGGGGCGCGCTCGCGGCCGTGTTCGTGTTCGGCGTCGGCGCGGCGGTGTTCATGAACGCGAGCCGCACGCTGTTCCAGGAGAAGGCGCCGGCCTCGCACCGCGGGCGCGTGCTCTCGGTCTTCAGCCTGTCGAGCATGGGTGCGTCCGGGGTCGTGGGCGCGCCGCTCTCGGGGCTGGTGGTGAGTCAGTTCGGGCCGCTCACCGCCTGCACGCTGTCGGGCGCGGCCACGCTCCTGGTGGTGCTCGGCTTCCTCGCCGGCAGCCGGATCAGAGAGCTCGAGTGACTGCCGGCTAGGCGCGCTCCACGTACACGCGCTCGCGCGTGTCGATGCGCAGCTTCTCGCCGCGCGCGATGAAGCTCGGCACCTGGATCACCGCGCCGGTCGCGAGCTTCGCGGCCTTGAGCTTGCCGCCGCTGGTCGCCGGGTCGGTCTCGGCCACCTCCACGATCACGAAGTTGGGCAGCTCGACCGCGATCGGCCGGCCCTCGTGCAGGAGCACCTCGACCGTGCAGTTCTCGGCCATCAGGTCGGCGTTCTCGATGTTCGCGCGCGGGATCTCGAGCTGCTCGTAGCTCTCCTGGTCCATGAGCACGATGTTCTCGCCCGCCTCGTACAGGAACTGCATCTGGCGCTTGGCGATCTCGGCCGCGGGCAGGGTCTCGCCGCTCTTGATCGTCTTGTCGAGCACGGCTCCGCTGGTCAGGCTCTTGAGCCGCATGCGCACGAACGCGCCGCCCTTGCCCGGCTTCACGTGCTGGTACGAGACGATCACGTGCGGGTCCTGCCCGATCACGACGAACGTGCCCTGCCGCATCTGCGTGGTGTCGATCAACGCCAAGGGACGCGCACCTTAGCCCGCTCCCCCGGGAGCTGTAAACTCGGACGCCGTGAAGAGTGGACTCCTGGCGGCCCTGGCCGCGGCATGCCTGGGCCTGGCCTGCGCGCACTACCAGTACGTGGGCGTCGAGACCGATCCGCCCGGCGCGCAGATCTATCTCGACGGGCACCTCGTCGGCCAGACGCCGATGCAGCTCGAGGTGAGTCGCGACGCGGCCCACATGGTGTACCTGAAGCGCGAGGGCTACCGGCCCGAGCCCGTGCCGCTCGAGCTGCACGAAGCGCAGGACGGCATCGATTTCCTCACCCCGGCCGACGTGGTGAAGCGGCTCGCGCCGGGGCCGAGCTCCGACCCGGAGCTCGAACGCAACCTGAAGATCGAGATCGACAAACCGAGGGAGTGAGCATGGGCTTCCATCACCTGGCAGTGGCGACCAAGGACGCGCTCGCGAACGACGTCTTCTACGCACGAGTCATGGGCTTCGAGCTGGTGAAGGTCGAGGTGGGCTCGACGCCCGACGGCTGGGCGAAGCACCTCTTCTACGACACGGGCTCCGACGGCATGATCGCGTTCTGGGAGCTGCACGACGAGAAGATCGGCAGCGATTTCCCGACCGCGCTCTCGGAGGGCTTCGGGCTGCCGATCTGGGTCAATCACATCGCCTTCACGGCGCGCGACCTGGCCGAGATCGAGTCACGCAAGCAGCGCTGGCTCGACGCCGGCTACGACGTGATGGAGATCGACCACCACTGGTGCACGTCGATCTACACCACGGACCCCAACGGCACGCTGGTCGAGTTCTGCACCACCACGCGCGCGTTCTCCGACGCCGACCGCGCCGAGGCGCAGCGCCTGCTCACGGCCAAGAACCCCGACCCGGTCGGCCCGAAGTCGCAGAAGTTCCACAAGGCGCTGCGCGAGCCGTTGCACCTGGCTGCGGCTAAGCGCTGATCCAGGAGTCGAGCGCGCGCGTCGCGTCGACGTCGCGCATCTGCTTCGGCGGCCGCTTCATGCAGAACGCCGACGCCGCCTCGAGCGGCCCGGCCAGACCGCGGTCGAGCGCGAGCTTGGCGCAGCGGATCGCGTCGATCGCCACGCCCGCGCTGTTGGGCGAGTCCTCGACCGAGAGCCGCAGCTCGAGATTCATCGGCACGTCGCCGAACCCGCGCCACTCCATGCGCACGAACGCGACCTTGTTGTCCTTCTGCCAGGCGACGTAGTCCGACGGACCGATGTGGATGTTCTCGGCCGCGAGCCGCTCGTCGAGCTGTGACTGCACGGACTCGGTCTTCGAGAGCCGCTTGTTGGCGAGTCTCTCCTGCTCGAGCATGTTCAGGAAGTCGGTGTTTCCGCCGGTATTCAGCTGGTAGGTCGCGTCGAGAGTGACTCCGCGGTCGGCCAGGAGCCGCGCCAGCGTGCGGTGCACGATCGTGGCGCCGACCTGGCTCTTGATGTCGTCGCCGACGATCGGAATGCGCGCGGCGCGGAAGCGCTCGGCCCAGGCCGGGTCCGACGCGATGAACACGGGCACGCAGTTCACGAACGCCACGCGCGCGGCGAGACACGCCTCGGCGTAGTGCCGTACGGCGCGTTCGGAGCCGACCGGCAGGTAGCAGACCAGCACCTCGGCGCCGCTCTCGCGCAGCGCCTGGGCCACGTCGACCGGCGGGGCCTGCGCGGCCCGGAAGGCGCGGTCCGCGGGATGGCGCGCCATGTGCTCCGCGATCCCGTCCAGGACCGGACCCATCTGCACGGTCACTCCGGAAGCCGGCAGCTTCTCCGCGAAGGTCTTGGTGCAGTTCGGGGGCGCGAAAGCGGCCTCTTCGAGCGGCCGCCCGACCTTGCGCGCGTCGACGTCGAACGCCGCCACGACCCGGATGTCCTCGAGCCGATAGCCGCCGATCTGCGCGTGCAGGAGGCCGCTGGCGCGCGCGAGATCTTGCGTCCGGTAGTACTCGAGTCCCTGAAGGAGCGAGCTGGCGCAGTTCCCCACGCCGGCAATCGCCAGTCGAAGCGTCGGCATTCGGTTTCGGTGCTCCCCGCCGTTCCCGGTCCAGCGTCACTCAGTCTACGGCACGCGTCGAGTCTTGGGGCGGACTGGGTGGAGCGCTTCCACTTTTGAGGAGCTCCAAGGGAGAAACCACCCATGCGGGCCGCGCTCCACGAGTTCCGCGCGCGGGCTGCGTGGCACGGAACTTGGAGAGGCCGATCGCATCCTCACGGAGGGCTCGTCAACATGGTCCGGATTCGCCGCGGAGCCGCACATTGCCGCAGCCGCGACTGCCGCGAGCGCGAGAAACTCGTGCCGCTGGTTCCCATCTGTCTCGATTTCGTCTGCCCCGCCTGCGGCCGCCCCGCCGCGATCGATGCCGAGTACGGCACGGGCCTGGGCGCCTCGAAGGCCTACAACGAGGTGCGCGTGTACTTCGCCTTCGACCCCACTACGCGGACTTACACCGACCAGGCGCACGCCGAAGACGCCACGGTGATCGGCCAGCACAGCGCCTACGCCTTCTTCACGCCGCTGGTCCACGACCGGGCCGAGGCCGAGTTACTCGCGCGCCAGCTGCTCACCCGGCTGAACGGCGAGCGCGGCGACGTGCGCCCGCTGTCACTGCGCGCGACGCGGCAGCAGCTCCTCGACGAGGGCTGGCGGGTCGCGGTCTAGCGCCCGCTTCGCGAGCGAGACCCAGGTCGCGCGCGCGCGGCCGACGATCCGGCCGTTCGCGCCGAAGATCGCCGCGCCGGCGCTGCCGCGCGGGCCATCCTGCGCGATGGGCCACGCGACCACGAGCGCGGCCTCGCCCGCGCGCAGCTCGCCCTCGAGCGCGACGCACAGCTTCGAGAGCACCATGGGCTCGAGCGCGCGCGCGGCCTCGGACTCGAGCAGCGGAAAGGCCGAGGGGCAGTCGAGCACGGCCCACAGGAACTCCGGGGCGACCCGGCCGGTCGCGTCGCACAGCTCGGCGCCCGGCGTCCAGACGGCCGCCACGGCGTCGCTGCCCGCCACCATGCCCGGAAACACGCGCAGGCCGTCCTCGCGTGCCGGCCCGCACACGTAGCAGCCGGGGAACGGGTGCGTGCGCATGGCGCGACAGCTCCCGGCGCGGGCCAGGGTGTCGGCGGGGTCCGGCGCCGGGCGCGGCTCGAGCTCGAGCGCCGAGGGCACGGCGCGGGCGAGCTCGGTCCCCTGGTGCTCCAGCGTGCGTGATCCGTCCGGGTGGCTGTGCAGCTCGAGCGGCTGGTCGAGCGGCGCGGGCGCGCGCAGGCGCACCTCGACGGCGCCCGGCAGGTCGCGCGCAAGCAGCCCCGCGAGGTAGCCGCCGTTCGCGATCCCCGGGGGGCCGCAGAAGCGCGAGGCGACCCGCAGCGGCTTGGGCATCGGGGCGATTCTGGTTCATCCTCTGGTGCAAGAGAAGGGAGGCCGCGTGGGGGAGCCCGACAGCGCCAGCGTGCACGCGTATCTCGCGGGCCTGCAGGAGCGCATCTGCGCCGGGCTCGAAGGCGCGGACGGCAGCACGCGCTTCACGCGCCCCGCAGGCGACGCCGGCGAGGGCGTCGAGTCACGGCCGATGGTGCTCTCCGACGGCGCGTTGCTCGAGCGCGCTGCGGTGCTGTTCTCGCACGCGCGCGGGCCCGCGCTTCCGCCCGCTGCGACGGCGCGCCGGCCCGAGCTCGCGGGCAAACGCTTCGAGGCAGTGTCTCTCTCGTTGATCGTGCACCCGCGCAATCCCTACGTGCCGACCTCGCACGCGAACCTGCGCTTCTTCCGCGCCGAGAGCGACCCGCCCGCCTGGTGGTTCGGCGGTGGCTTCGATCTCACTCCGTACTATCCGTTCGACGAGGACTGCGTGCACTGGCACCGCGAGGCGCGCGCCGCCTGCGCGCCCTTCGGCGCCGGGCTGTACGCGCGCTTCAAGAAGGCGTGCGACGAGTACTTCTTCCTGCCCCACCGAGGCGAGGCGCGCGGCATCGGCGGCCTGTTCTTCGACGACTTCGCCGAAGGGGGCTTCGAGCAGGCCTTCGCGCTGGTGCGCAGCGTGGGCGATCACTACCTGCGCGCCTATCTCCCGATCGTCGAGCGCCGCAAGGCCACCCCGTACGGCGAGCGCGAGCGCGGCTTCCAGCTGTACCGGCGCGGCCGCTACGTGGAGTTCAACCTGGTCTACGATCGCGGCACGAAGTACGGCATGCAATCGGGCCGGCGCATCGAGTCGGTGCTCGCATCGATGCCGCCGCTCGCGGCCTGGCGCTACGACTGGCACGCCGAGCGCGGTAGCGCCGAGGAGCGGCTGGCCAGCGAGTATCTCAAGCCGCGTGACTGGGCAGGCGGACCGGAGCATGGGTAGGGTGCCCATGCGACCATGCCGGAGCATGGGTAGGGTGCCCATGCGACCATCAGATTGAGGGCCGCGCCCTTCCGGCTGCGCTCCGCCGACGGCGTCGAGCTGTCGGTGCGCGCGTTCCTGCCCGACGGCGCGCCGCGCGCGGTGCTGCAGATCGTGCACGGCATGGGCGAGCACGCCGCGCGCTACGAGCGCTTCGCGCGCGAGGCCACGGCCGCGGGCTGGGCCGTCTACGCCGCCGACTGCCGGGGCCATGGAGAGACCGCCGAGAGCGCAGCGCTGCTGGGTCACTTCGCCGACGCCGATGGCTGGGAGAAGGTGGTCGGCGACGTGCACACGGTGCGCGAGCGCGCCGCGGCGAGTCACTCGGGGTTGCCCTACGCGCTGCTCGGCCACAGCATGGGATCGTTCATCGCGGCCGACTACCTGACTCGCCACGGCGTCGGGCTGCGCGCGGCGGTGCTGTCGGGCTCGGCGGCGAGCATGGGCCCGCTCGGCTTTGCGTTGCGCGCGGTGGCGCGCGCGGAGTGTCTGCGGCTGGGCGAGCGCGCGCGCAGCCCGGTGCTCCAGAAGCTCTTGTTCGGCCGCTTCAACCAGGCCTTCGAGCCCGCGCGCACGCCCTTCGACTGGCTGTCGCGCGACCCCGACGAGGTGGACCGCTACGTGGCGGATCCGCGCTGCGGCTTCGTGCTCTCCGCGCGCAGCTTCGGCGACATGGCGCGCGGGCTCGCGCGCTACCAGCGCAAGGACGTGCTCGCGAAGATTCCGCGCGCGCTCCCGATCCTGCTCGTCGCCGGCGAGCTCGATCCCGTCGGCGGGCGCGCGGGTGTCGAGAAGCTCGCCGCCGAGCTGCGCGCCGCCGGTCTCGAGCACGTCGACGTGCGCATCTGGCCGGAGGGCCGGCACGAGATGTTGAACGAGAAAAATCGCGACGAGGTCAGCCGCGACCTGCTCGCGTGGCTGGAGCGCAGGCTTCGCGAAAACGCATGAGAACTGCGCACCTTCACAGACGAGTTGCAGCGTATGCGGCGGTCGTTTACTTTGGCTGCATTCCCTCCAAGAGAAGCAACCAAAGGCCCTGGGATGGGCGCCCTTGGACGTGATGCACCCGAGGGATGCTTGCTCGACACGGCAGCGATTCGTCGCTGCCGTGTCCCGGTTTAAGGCGCCCGCGCAGACCTGACGCGCCGCGGCGCACCGCGCTCGGCGCGCACACGTAGTAAAATCCCTGCGTGTACGGCCCCCTACCGCGGTCGTGGGACGTGCGTTTCCACCGGGTGAGCAAGACTTTTCACAGCGCTTGCGCAGCGCGTCGGCAGCCGGCCGGCAGCTCGCCGCGCACCTCACTGAAATCTCGTGATCCGGACCGCGAGGCGCTGAACTTGCAGCGGAAGGTCCGAACCATGGTGCAGAGACTCCCATTCCTCGTGCTCGTCTCCCTCGTCCTGTGCGGCTGCGGCATCGGGTATCGCAACGGTGCCCAGGAGCAGCGGCCCGAGATCATCACCGGCATGGGTGCCACCGTGATGTACCCGGGTGAGTCCGCGCCGGCGATGCCCGGCTCGGCGATCGGCCCCGCCGGCTCGACCTCGTCGAGCAGCGCTTCGGCGCCCGGTACGAGCTCGGGCTCCAGCAGCTCCTCCGGGACTGGCGTGCCGGCCGGCGGCTCCGCCTCGGGCTCGAGCTCGGGCTCGACCGCGGGCGCGCCCGGCGGCTCGAACCTGACGCTGATCGGGCAGACCACCGAGGAGGCGTCGTCGACCCAGGAGAAGAAGGAGTTCCTGCCGATCGGGCCGCTGTTCGGGTACCCGTTCTTCTTCCTCGGCCAGACACTCGGCGAGAAAGCCGACGAGGCCAAGAAGGAGCAGATGGAGCCCAAGCCGCAGGCCGCGGCGCGCACCGTGCACACCGCCGACGACGTCGAGCGCGACCGGCTCGTGCGCGAGAACGAGGCGCTGCGCAAGGAGCTCGAGCAGCGCGCCCAGAGCGCGACGCCGGCAGTGTCTGCTGCGCCCGGCGCCTCGCACCCGGTGATCGGCGACGAGCTGGCGGCGCTCGAGCGGTCACTGGGCAAGCGCAACCCGAGCACCAGCCCCGCGCCCTCGCCTTCGACGACGCCGGATACCGCCCCCGCGAACCGGCCGCTCCTGCCGAACCAGCCCGGCCTCGGCGCGCCGGACACACTCGACCGCAACGGCGACGGGCGGCCCGACGAGTGGATCTACACCGCCAACGGCCGCCCGGTGACCGACGCGCTCGACGACGACTTCGACGGCCGCGTCGACCGCATCCGCCACTACGACGCGAAGGGCCGGCTGGTATCGGCCGACGAGGACCTGAACGGCGACGGTGTGATGGAGACCACGAGCGTGTACGAGGACGGCAAGCTCGTGCGGCGCCGCACCGACTCCAACGGCGATGGCCAGGCCGACACCTGGAGCTTCTACAACGGCGACGAGCTGCTGCGCACCGAGATCGACAAGAACGGCGACGGCTTCCGCGACGAGGTCACGATCTACTCGCACGGCAAGATCGAGCGCGAAGAGGAGGACCGGAACGGCGACGGCCGGCCCGACGTCGTGTCGCTCTACCGCGACGGCCAGCTGGTCGAGAAACGTGAAGACCTCGACTTCGACGGCACGCCCGACGTGGTGTCTCACTACCAGAACGGCAAGCTCGTGAGCCGCGAGGCCAGCTCGGCCGAGGCCTTCGAGAAGTGGGAGAACGAGGGCCCCGCGAAGTGACCAGCTGGCGCGGCCTGTTCGGATTCGCCGCGGCGTTCACGACCGCGGTCTGGCTCGGGACCGCCCCGCTCGAGGCGCTGGCGGGCCCGGAGGCGGAGCTGTTCGCGCGCGTGAACCGCGTGCGAGCGGAGCATCACCTGATCCCCCTGCGCGGCTCGCAGGAGCTCGCGCAGGTGGCGCGCGCGCACGCCGAGGACATGGCGCGCCGCGGCTACTTCGCGCACGAGAGTCCGGAGGGTCACAACGCCCTGAACCGGGTGACTGGCGCCGGCATCACCGGCTTCCGCCTGCTGGCCGAGAACATCGGCGCGTCGACCGTGAGCGGCGACCGGCTCGACGCGATCGTCGAGGAGTGGATGCGCTCGCACGACCACCGCGAGAATTTGCTCAACCCCGCGTTCAACACCGCGGGCGTGGGCGTGGTCGAAGGGCCCGACGGCCAGACCCTCGTCGTCGAGCTGTACGCGACCTACAACTGACTCAGGGCGCAGGCGCGGCGAGCGTGGCTTCCACGCTGCGGTCGTTCCAGAACACCTCGAGCGGGGCCCTGGGGTCGAAGCTCGCGGGCACCACGAGATAGCCGACGGCCATCTCGCCCGTGGGCAGGGTGCCGGGGGCGCCCAGCAGGAAGCCGGCCTCGGCCGGGGTCTGCGGGTCGGGCCGGTAGGTGCGGCCGTTCTGGACCACGAAGAAGTTCGCGCGGAAGTCCACGTCGCGCTGCGCCTGCGCGCTCCACACGATCACGTGGCTCGCGGCCGGCTCGTGGGAGAGTGTCTGGAGCGCGTAAGCCTCGAAGGCCGCCGAGTAGGCGATCTCGATCTTCAGCGTGCGCTTGCCGTGCACGTCCTCGAGGTCGAGCGTGGCGGGCGCGGCCTCCTGGCGCAGGGCGATCAGCCGCACCAGGTCGCGCAGGTCGTCGTCGGCGAGTGACACGAGCGGGGCCGCCGCGGGAGCGCGGTTGGACTGAGCTTCAGCGGGTGCGGGGTTGTGCGCGGGCCCGGAGGCGGCCTGGGGGGCGTTCGCGCTGCCATCGGGCGCCTGCGCCGCGCCTGCGATCCCGGCGCGCGCCGCGCGGATCTTCTGCGCGGTCTCGAGCAGGTTGTAGGGGTTGTTCGCGCTGCGCGCCTCCTGGTCGACGTACCAGGTGTACGGGCGCGGCAGGAGATACGGCCGGACCGGCGGCAGCTCGGAGGGATCGGCGAAGTGCGGGTTCGCGCACGGCACCGACTCGCGGCTCTGGACCACGAAGAAGCTGCCGTCCGGGCATACACCGGACAGTGACGTGTCGGCGCGCGCGCTGGCGGCGAGCGCAGCGGCGGCAGCCAGGGAGACTGCGAGCGAGCGGGTGATCAAGCGTGGGGTCACGCTCGGATTCTACTCGAAGAATCCAGCGCAAGTCTCGGCAAAGGTTGATAAAACCAGCGGGCGCTGCGCCGAGGCGCAGGGTTGGGTGCGGGGCCTGCGCGGGGGCTGCGCGCTAGTGCAGGAGCAGCTCGCCGGCAGCGTCGTCGGCGAGTGACTCCTCCTCGTCGGGAAGCGCGTCGGGCTGCTCAGACGAGCCGCTCTCACCGGGCTCGAGCGCGCTCTCGTCGGCGGGCAGCTCCTCGGACGGCGCTGCGACGATCGCCTCGATCTCGCGCAGCGCCGGCAGGTCGGAGAGCGCGCGCAGACCGAAGGTCTCGAGGAAGGTCGCGCTCGTGCCGTACAGCGCCGGACGGCCCGGCGCATCGCGACGACCGACGATGCGCACCAGGTCGCGCTCGAGCAGGCTCTTCACCACCGCGCCGCAGTCGACGCTGCGCAGATCCTCGATCTCGGCGCGGGTGAGTGGCTGGCGGTAGGCGATCAAGGCGAGTGTCTCGAGCGCCGGCCGCGAGAGCCGGAGCTTGCGGTCGGGGGTGGCGGAGAGAATCACCTCGGCGAAGGCCGGGCGCGTGCGGAACTGCCAGCCCGCGGCGATCTCGGCGATCTCGTACGGGCGGCCGGTGGCCGCGAGGTCCGCGTTGATCTGCGCCACGGCGGCGCTGATCTGGCCCGGAGTCACGCGCGGGAACGCCCGCTTCAGCGCGGCCAGCCCGAGCGGGCCCTCCGACGAGAAGATCAGCGCCTCGAGCGCGCTGCGGTCCAGCTCAGACTCCGCCATCGGTCTCCCCTTCCTGGTCGCTGCTGCGCGCCTCGAGCTCGGCGTCGGCGCGCGCGCCCGCTTCCTCTATCGCCGCGTCGTCGAGCGCCACGGCCAGCCGCACGCGGATCGGCCCCGTGGGCCGGCCCGACTCCTCGGCGTTCTGGAAGATCAGGAGCGCCTGGATCTTCGCCAGCTCGAGGATCGACAGGAACGCGAGCACCACGCGCTCGCGCGTCGGCTCGGGCCCGAGCAACAGGTCCTCGAAGCGGACGCTCGACGGGTCCGCCTCGCGCAGCGCGTCCATGATCTGGACCATGCACTCCTGCAGCGTGAGTCGCGCGCGCGCGACCGTGTGCCGCGCCTGCTCCGCGGGAATGCGCGCGAGCACGCTCTGCATGGCCTCGAGCAGGCCGAACAGGCTGACCGTGAGCACGCCCTCCTTCTCGGGCAGGTCACTCGTGTCGGCGGCGCCGCTGAATACGTCGCGGCCGAGCAGTGGCCGGCGCGCCAGCTCCACCGCGGCGTCCTTGTAGCGCGCGTACTCGGCGAGGCGGCGCGCGAGCTCGGCGCGCGGATCCCCGAGCCCGTCGTCGGCCAGGAGATCGGGGTCGGGCGGCAGGAGCAGCCGCGACTTGATGTGCGCGAGCGTGGCCGCCATCAAAAGATAGTCGGCCGCCACGTCGAGATCGAGCATGCGCATCAGCTCGAGATAGGCGAGATACTGCTCGCTGATCAGCGCGATCGGGATGTCGGCGATGTCGACCTCGTTCGCGCGGATCAGGTGCAGCAAGAGGTCGAGCGGGCCTTCGAACGCGGGCAGCTTCACGGCGCACGAGAACCGGCCGACGGCGGTGGCCTCGCGGTCCATCGCTGGCGACGCAGCCGAAGGCGTTTCCGGTGAGCTCTCGGCGGTCAGGTCGTTCCCCCTACGACGAGCGCGAACCTAACCCATCGCCCCGCGTGCGGCCAGCGCGGCGCGCGTCGCCGCGCGGGTGGCGGCGATTCACGAGCTCGTGCAGCCGCGCACGACTCACGTGGGTGTAGATCTCGGTCGTGCCGATGTCGGCATGGCCGAGCATCTCCTGCACGATGCGCAGGTCGGCGCCGCCCTCGAGCAGGTGCGTCGCAAACGAGTGTCGCAGCACGTGCGGAGTGAGCTTGTGCGCGATGCCCAGGGCCCGGCCGTAGGCGCGGATCCGGTACCAGACGGCCTGCCGCGTGAGTCGCTTCCCGCGCGCGCTCACGAACACCTCGGGCGCCTCGCCCCGCCGCAGCCAGCGCGGCCGCACCTCGGCCAGATAGCGCTCGAGCGCGCGCGCGGCCGGCTCGCCGAACAGCGCCAGCCGCTCGCGCCGGCCCTTGCCCTCTACCGTGCAGGCGCGGGAGGCGATGCGCAGGTCGGCCAGCCGCAGGGACGTGAGCTCCGAGACGCGCAGGCCGGCGGCATAGAGCAGCTCGAGCAGCGCGCGGTCGCGGATGCCCACGTCGCTCTCGTCGGGCGCGTGCACCAGCGCTGTGACCTCCTCGGCCGACAGCACCTTGGGCACGCGCCGCCCGCGCTTGGGCCGCGACAGGTCGGCGAGCGGATCGCTCTCGAGCAGCTTCTCCGCGCGCAGCCAGGCCAGGAGCTGCGCGCAGGCCGAGAGCGAGCGCGCGCGCGTCGAGGCCGCCAGGCCGCGCCGCTCGAGCGCGTCGATGTGGGCGCGCAGCGCGCGCGCGTCGAGCCGCGCCACCGCCAGCTCGCCCACGCCTTCGGCGAGCCGGGCCAGGTCGCGCCCGTACGCTTCGACGGTGGCCGGCGAGAGACCGCGCTCGACGGCGAGATGCGTGAGGAACGCATCGATCGCCGGGCCCAGGGTCACTCGCCGCCCTGCCCGATCGCGCGCAGCACGGATTCCTCGACCCGGCGCAGGAGGTCCGGCTCGACCAGCTTGTGACCGTCGACGGTGGTCACGTAGAAGGCGTCGGTCGCGCGGCTGGCGCGCGTCGAGGCGCGCACCACCACGAGTGAGAGACCTTGCTCGAACAGCGCGCGAGAGATGTCGTACAGCAGCCCTGGCCGGTCCAGCGCCTCGACGTCGATGATCGAGTAGAAGTCCGAGTCGTCGTTGTCCACGCGCGCGCTCGGCGCCTGCACGCGCAGCACGCGCGGCAGGCTCGGGCGCTGCGGCGCGGGAATCTCCGACTCACCCGACAGCACGGCCGAGAGCCGCTTCTCGATGCGCGCGCGCTCGAGCTCGTGCTCCTCGGTGCCGCCCGCGATCGGGTCCACGTCGAACACGTCGAGCGCGAGCCCGTCGCGCGTGGTGTAAGCCGAGGCGGCGAGGATGTTGTGACCGCAGCTCGACAGCACGCCCGCGATCGTGGCGAACAGACCCGGCCGGTCGGGCGCCACCACCACCAGCCCCCACGAGCGCGGATTCTGCAGCGTGGGCCGGAACGGCTGGACGCGCGCGGGCGGGCGGTCGGCCAGGAACGCGAACGCGGTGCGCAGGTGCGCCGCCACCTCCTCCGGCGCGTTCTCGAGCAGGTAGCGGCGCGGCATCTGGTCGAGCAACGCCTCCGCGTCGGCCTTCTCGATCCCGTCCTGGGCGAGCATCTCGACCGCGCGCGCCGAGGTGGCGCTGGCCTGACTCATGGCGCGCTCGAGCAGGAACTGCTCGGCGCTCTCGGTCTCCTGGCCGGCCTCGAGCCACTCCGCGGTGTTGCGGTACAGCCGCTCGAGCAGCCCCGCCTTCCACGAGGTCCACGCCACCGGCGACACGCTGCGGATGTCGGCCACGGTCACGAGATACAGGAGCCGCAGAAACAGCCGCGAGCCGCACAGCTTGGCGAGCCGCAGGATCAGCCGCGGGTCGTGCACGTCGCGCTGCTCGGCCAGGGCGCTCATGGTCAGGTGGTGGAGCACCAGGAACTCGACGATCGCCGTCTCGTCGGCCGTGAGACCCAGGCGTTTCGCCAGCACGGGAATCATGGCCGCGCCTTTGCCGGAGTGACCTCCGCCGCGGCCCTTGCCGATGTCGTGCAGGATGCAGCCCAGATACAACAGCACCGGGCTGCGCACCTCGCGCATCAGCTCGGTCGCGAGCGCGAGCTCGTTCTTGTATCTCCCGCGCTGGATGCGGCGCAGCTGCTCCACCAGGAACAGCGAGTGAATGTCGACGGTGTACGTGTGGTACATGTCCTGCTGCCACATGCCCACCAGGTGCGCGAACTCCGGGATGTAGGCGCCGAGCAGCCCGACCTCGTCCATGGTCTGCAGCGTGCGGTAGACGCGCATCGGCGCGGCCAGGATCTGACGGAAGAAGGCGCTCGCCTCGGGGTCGGCGCGGAAGCCCTCGTCGATCAGGTGCAGGTGCTGCCGGATCAGCCGCTGCGCGCGGGGTGAGACCTCGACGTCGTGGTGCTGCGCCACTGCGAAGGCCGTGAGCAGCCGCATCGGGCGCTCCTGCAAGAGCGACGCGGCTGGTATCTCGAGCCGGCCGTTCGAGATCGCGAAGCCCTCGGCCACGGGGTGCGACGCGTCGCGCGTCGCCTCGCGCCGTTGGATCGCGAGCTGGCGCGCGTGATCGATCGCGCGCCTGGAGGCGCGCTGGATCGCGCGCGCGTGCAGGTAGTAGCTGCGCATCAGCGCCTCGACGCCGTGCAGCGGGTCCTCCTCGGCGAAGCCGAGATAGCCCGCGAGCTGCGCCTGCGCCTCGTAGTGCAGCCGGTCGTCCTTGCGGCCCTTGCGGTGGAGCTGGTTGCGCATGCGCCACAGAAACTCGAGCGCCGCCAGGAGCTCGCGCTCCTCGTCGCCGTCGACGAAGCCCTGCACGCGCAGGTGCTCGGGCCGCCGCACCTCCCAGATCGCCGCGCGCGCGATCCACATGGCGGTGTGGTAGTCGCGCAGCCCGCCCACGCTCTCCTTCAGGTTGGGCTGCAGCAGATAGAGTGACTCGCCGAAGGCCTCGTGGCGCTTGGCCTGCTCGGCCAGCTTGGCCTCGATGAAGCCTTCGGCGTTCTCCTTCAGATAGGCCCGCACCTCGCGGTCGAGCTCGGCGAACAGCGCCGGGTCGCCCACCAGGAAGCGCGCGTCGAGATACGAGGTGAGGGTCGAGAGGTCCTCCTTGCCGACCCGCAGACACTCCGACACCGTGCGCGTCGCGGCGCCGACCACCACGCGCGCGTCCCACAGCCGGGTCGCGATCGTCTCGGTGATGGTCTCGACGTAGGGGTTCTCCTTGCCCCGGTACAGGAACAGGAGGTCGACGTCGGAGCCGAGCGAGAGCTCGCGCCGGCCGTAGCCCCCTACCGCGACCACCGCGAAGCGGAAGTTGAGCCGCGGGAAGTTCTCGAAGTAGCGGTCCTCCGCCAGCCGGAAGAGCTTGCGCACCAGGCGGTCGATCAGCTCCGCGTGCTCCTCGTTCACGCGCCGCGCGGGCGCGCCCGCGTCGTGCATGCCGAGCAAGTGCGCGCGCACGGCGTCGAGATACGCGCGCACCGAGGGATTCAGGTGCGCCGACGACGGTCCCGGCCGGCCGCGGTCCGTCGAATTGAAGAAGTCCTCGCAGACCGGCTGCACTAGCGCCTCGCGAGGATCCGGCGCTCCTGCTGCTCGCGGTACGCAGACACGCCGTCCGCGATGCCCTCGGCGGCGGCGTGCGCGAAGTCACGCGAGGCCAGGCGGCGGCCCTCGGCCGCGTTGGAGACGAAGCCGACTTCGACCAGGATGGCCGGCATGTCGGCCTGGAACAGCACCAGGAACGGCCCGCGCTTCACGCCCAGGTCGATCGTCTCGGTGTAGCTCTTGCGCAGCCGGCGGATCAGCGAGCTCTGCACCAGGTTCGCGTAGCGCGCCGCGTAGCGCTCGTTGTTCCCGAGCTTGAGCGACGCGAGCAGCATGTGCAGGTCGGACAGCTCCTTCACGCTGGTGCCGTTCTCGCGCGCGGCGACGCGCGCGGTCTGCTTGTCGTAGCGCGTGTCGAGGAGATACGTCTCCACGCCCGCGAGCTTCTTGTTCTTGGCCGCGTTCGCGTGCACCGACAGGAACAGGTCGGCGTCTTTGTGATTCGCGATGTCGGTGCGCTCGCCCAGCGGCAGGAACACGTCGCGGTCGCGGGTCAGGATGACTTCGAAGCCGCGCGACTCGAGCACCTGGCCGAGCTCGCGCGCGATCGCGAGCGTGATCCGCGCCTCGTGCAGCCCCTCGTCGCCGAGCGCGCCCGGGTCCTTGCCGCCGTGGCCGGCGTCGATCACCACGCGGCGCACCGCGCGTTCGTCCCAGTCCTTCTGTGCCGCCGCCTCGGCGGCAGTCACGGTCTTGGCCGCCGGGGCCAATGACTTGGGCGCGGCGGCCACGTCCGGCTTGGGCGCCGCCTTGGGCAGCTCGGCCACGATCCGGAACGGCGCTTCGAGCGCGTAGACCTTGGCAGCGACGCCACCGCGCGTGAGCTCGAGCACGATGCGCGAGCGCGTCAGCGTGTTCTGGCCGCCGCGCACCACGCGCAGCAGTGACCCGACGCTGCCCGGCTGCGGCGCGGCGACCGCGCCCTCGAGCCAGGTGCCGTCGACGTCGATGTAGAGCCGGCGCGGATTCGCAATCTCGTGTGTCTCGAAGCGCGCCTTGTCCGACAGCTCGATCACCACGCGCGTGAGCGCGGGCTCGTCGCTGACCGAGATCTGCTTCACGTCGCAAAGGCCGGGCGGGCGCACGCCCGCGCCCACGGAGCCGAGCGCGAACAGCAGCACGAAGGCGAGCGCCGCCGGCTTCACGACTCGCTCCCCAGCGAGCGCTTCAGGCGCTCGAGCTCCACCAGCGCCTCGATCGGGGTCATGCGCTCGGGCTCGAGCGCGCGCAGTGCTTCGCGCAGCGGATCGGGGGCGGGGGCGAACAGACCGAGCTGCGCCGGCTCCGCCGTGGCCCCGGCGCCCTGTGCCAGGCGCGGCACTCCCCGCTCATCGAACTCTCCCCCTTCCAGGTTCCGCAGCACCTCGCGTGCACGCCGGATGACCTTGGGGGGGAGACCGGCCGCACGCGCCACCTCGATTCCGTAGCTTCGGCTCGCGGCCCCGGGCTCCATGCGCCTCAGGAAGAGGATCTCCCCGTCCTGCTCGGCGCAGGTGAAGTGGAAGTTCCGAACTCCCGACTTCGTGCGCGCGAGGTCCGCCAGCTCATGGTAGTGGGTCGCGAACCAGACGCGCGGGCGCAACCCCGGGGTATCGTGGAGGTATTCCGCGACCGCCCAGGCGATGGACAGGCCGTCGAAGGTCGAGGTGCCCCGCCCGATCTCGTCCAGCAGCACCAGGCTTCGCCCCGTCCCTTCGCGCACGATGGTGGCCGTCTCCCGCATCTCCACCATGAAGGTGGATTCTCCCGTGGCCAGGGAGTCGGAGGCCCCCACCCGGGTGAAGATCCGGTCGGCGACCCCGATCCGGGCCGCGCGGGCGGGCACGAAGGAGCCCGCCTGGGCCAGCAGCACGATCAGCCCCACCTGGCGCAGGAGGGTCGACTTCCCGGCCATGTTGGGGCCGGTCAGGATCACGAACCGGGCCTCCTCGCCGTCCAGGTGCACGTCGTTGGGCACGAAGCCGTCGCGGGTCGAGCGCTCGACCACGGGGTGGCGGCCGGCCTCGATCTCGAGCACGAGCGAGCGGTCGATCGCGGGCCGGACCCAGCCGCGCTCGCGTGCCAGGTGGGCCAGCGATTGTGCGGTGTCGAGCTCGGCGATCTCGCCGGCCGTGCGCCGCAGGCGCTCGCTCCGGGCGCGCAGCCGCGCGCGCAGGTCCTCGAGCGCGCGCGCCTCGGCGGCGGCCGCCAGCTCGCGCGCGCGCAGGGTGACTCCCTCCCAGCGCTCGAGCTCGTCGGTCGTGTAGCGCTCGCCGCCGGCCGTGGTCTGCTTGCGCCGGTAGTCGCCGGGCACGAGCGAGAGCCGCGCCTTGGTGACTTCGATCGACCAGCCGAACACGCGGTTGTAGCGCACCTTCAGCGCGGGGATGCCCGTGCGCGCGCGCTCGCGCGCCTCGAGCCCGGCCAGGAACGACTCACCCTCGGCGGACTCGCGGCGGATGCGGTCGAGCTCCGGGTCGACGCCGTCGCGCACGTAGCCGGTGTGCGGCTCGCCGCGCGGCGCGGGCGGCGGCTCGTCGACCAGCACGCGCTCGAGCTCCGCGCGCAGGCCCTCGAGCGGGTCGGAGAGCGGAGTGACCCCGGCCACGCGCGCCACGCCGTGGAGCGAGGCGCGCAGGGCCGCGAGCTCGCGCGGGCCACCGGTCGGCAGCAGCGCGCGCGTGGCCGCGCGTTCCAGGTCACCCACGCCGCGCAGCGCATCGCGCAGAGACTCGCGGCGGCTGTCGGGCTCGAGCCAGCGCGCCACGCGCTCCTGGCGCTCGGCGATCGCCTCGGGCGCGAGCAGGGGCTCACCCAGCCAGCCGGCGAGCCGGCGCCGGCCCAGCGGCGTGCGCGTGGCGTCGAGTGTCTCGAACAGCGTCCCCTCGGGCCCGCCGTCGCGCAGGTTCTGGAACAGCTCGAGGTGCCGGCGCGTGGCGCGGTCGAGCAGCAGGTGCTCGGCGGCGCGGTAGCGGCGCAGTGCGCCGAGCTGCGCGAGCGAAGCGGGCTGGAGCTCGGCCACGGCCGCCACGAGCGCAGCCGCCGCGCGCGCGTCGGGCGTGCGCTCGTCTGCGCCCAGGCCGTGCGGCAGGAGCCCGGCGCGCTCGGACACCGCGCGCGGGTCGAAGTCGGCGTCGCGCACGCGCCGCACGGACGGGTGCGGCGGCAGCTCCTTCTCGGCGTCGCGCGCGACGATCTCGCGCGGCGCCACGCGGTCGAGCTCGGCCAGGAAGACCTCGCGCCGGTCGGTCTCGGTGGCCGCGAACTCGCCGGTCGAGAGGTCGAGATAGGCGAGTCCGAAGCGCTCGCCGTCCGAGAGCACCGCGGCCAGGTAGTTCGCCGCCGCGCCCTCGAGCCGGTCGGCGTTCGCCACGAGCCCGGGAGTCACCACCTCGCTGATCTCGCGCCGCACGAGCCCCTTGGCGGTCTGCGGGTTCTCGGCCTGCTCGGCGATCGCCACCGACAGACCCGCCGCGAGACAGCGCCGCACGTAGCCCTCGAGCGCGTGGAACGGCACGCCGCACATCGGCACCGGGTCGGGTGAGTCGCGGTCGCGCGTGGTGAGCACCAGGTCGAGCAGCGGCGCCGCCCGCTCGGCGTCGGCGCCGAACAGCTCGTAGAAGTCGCCCAGCCGGAAGAACAGCAGCGCGTCGCCCGCGCGCTGCTTCAGCTCGCGGTACTGGCGCATCATGGGCGTGTCGGCGCGCGGCTCCACGGGCCGAGTCTACCGTGAGGGCCGATTGACGGGCATGGCTGCCTCTGGTAAAAGCAGCCACCGTGAATTCGCGCCAGGCTTACTTCGGCTTCTACTTCTTTTGGCCCAAGACGGGGGCCGAGGGAGCAGGCACGAGCGCCTAGCGCACGCTGACAGCCGAAACCGCGGAGCCCCGAGAGAGACCTCTCGGGGCTTTTTTCGTTCTGGAGGGCCCCATGAGCCAGGTCCGGGAAATTGCGAGTCACTTGCCCACGCCGGCTGCCCTGGCCGCGCGCCTGCCGCGCAGCCCGCGCGCGGCCGCCACCGTAGAGCGCGGCCGTGGGGCGCTGCGCGACGCGCTGCACGGCAAAGACCCGCGCTTCGTGGCGATCGTGGGCCCCTGCTCGATCCACGAGCCGGCGTCCGCACTCGAGTACGCGCGGCGCTTGGCGCGGCTTCGAGACGAGCTCGGGGGCACGCTCACGCTAATCATGCGGACCTACTTCGAGAAGCCGCGCAGCGCGCTGGGCTGGAAGGGGCTGATCAACGATCCGGAGCTCGACGGCAGCTGCGACCTGGCGGCCGGGCTCGAGCGCGCGCGCGAGACACTGCTCGCGCTGAACGAGCTGGGCGTGCCTTGCGCCAGCGAGCTGCTCGATCCGATCGTGCGCCACTACACCGGCGACCTGCTGGCGTGGGCGTGCATCGGCGCGCGCACCTCGGAGAGCCAGATCCACCGCGAGATGGCCAGCGGTCTGCCCTGCCCGGTGGGCATCAAGAACCCCACTTCGGGCGAGATCGGTCCGGCCGTCGACGCCATCGTCGCCGCGCGCGGCTGCCACCGGCACCTGGGGATCTCGCCCGACGGCGGCTTCTCGCGCATCGAGACTCCGGGCAATCCCGACGCGCACCTGGTGCTGCGCGGCGGCGCGAACGGCCCGAACTTCGGTCCGGACGGCGTCGCCCGCGCCGCGGAGTCACTCGCGCCGCTCGCCCTGCCGCGGCCGGTGCTGGTCGACTGCTCGCACGGCAACTCGCGCAAGGACCCGCGCCGCCAGCCGGCGGTGTTCCGCGCCGTGCTCGAGCAGTTCGGCGCGCCCGGAACGCCGCTGCTCGGCGCCATGCTCGAGAGTCACCTGCGCGAGGGCCGCCAGGAGCTCGCGCCCGGCCGATCGCCCGCATACGGAGTCTCGATCACCGACGCGTGTCTGGGCTGGGAAGAGACCGAGTCGCTCCTGCGCGAAGCCGCCGGGCGGCTCGTGTAGCATGTCGCCCATGTCGCAGAGCCGTCCATTCCGCGTGCTGGGCCTGCAGCAGATCGCCGTCGGGGGCACCGACAAGGCAGCGCTGCGCAGGCTGTGGATCGATCTCCTGGGACTCACACCTGCAGGCAGCTACCGCAGCGAGTCGGAGAATGTCGACGAGGACATCGCGAAGGCGGGCTCGGGCGCGCTCGCGGTCGAGGTCGACCTGATGCAGCCGATCGATCCCGAGAAACGCCCGCGCGTGCACGACCCGGCGCTGAATCACGTGGGCCTGTGGGTCGACGACCTGCGCGCAGCTGTGACCTGGCTCGAGAGCCAGGGCATGCGCTTCACCCCGGGCGGCATCCGCAAGGGCGCCGCCGGCTACGACGTGTGCTTCATCCACCCGAAGGGCAGCCCGGAGTCACCTGCTTCGGGCGAGGGAGTCTTGATCGAGCTCGTGCAGGCGCCGCCCGAGGTGATCGCAGCGCTGTCCCGCTGAGGCTGTGAACGGATTCACTGATTCCGTCGCCCCGGTTCGCGTAGCATGCTGCGTATCATGCGGATCGCGAGGATCGCGGGGGTCCTGGTGGCGGTCGCGGCTGGCGCGGCCTCGGGAAAGACGCTGAACGTGAGCATGCACGGCGTGGACTCGGCGGGCTGTGGCAGCCCGACGTCCCCATGTCGCACGATCGCGATGGGCATCTCCGAGGCGGCGGCAGGAGACACCGTGCTGGTCGGCCCGGGGCTCTACGGCGACATCGACGGCAACGGTGACTTCACGAGCGCCGGCGAAGAGCCGGCAGAGCTCGGCGAAGGAAGCTGCCTGTGTGTCGTGCGCGTCGACAAGCGGATCACGCTCCGCTCTCGCGACGGTGCAGCCATGACCGCGATCGATGGCGGGGGAACGGCCGAGATCGTCGTTCGACTCATCGGCGGCGCGGCCGGAGCGACGCTCGGCGGAGCCCAGAACGGCTTCACGCTCCGGCGTGGTCACAGTGCGGGAGCCGAGGTCCTGCCGGAAGCTAGCCACACGCACATCATCGGAAACCTCGCAGAGCAGAACGTGAACGGCTTCGACGTCTTCGGAGCCAACGCCACGCTCACGGGCAACCGCGCGCTCGCCAACACCTTCGACGGGTTCGAGCTCGACGCCGCGAACGTCGTAGCCTCGGGTGACTCGGCGGAGAAGAACGCGCACACGGGGTTCATCGTGATCAATGGCGGAGCCGAGATCGAGAAGAGCGCATCGATCGGCAACGCCGTGAACGGCTTCGAAGCCTCGAACGCCCTGATGGATCTGCACTCGGTCGTCGCTTCCGGAAACGGCTCCTACGGAATCGAGTACGACGACGCCAGCTCCGACGGCCGGGTCGACGGCTCCACGATCGTCGGGAACGCGCTGGTGAACAAGACGAACTGCGGCCTGGAGAACCTGACGAATCACCAGATCGACGCCACGGGCAACTACTGGGGCACCTCGCTCGGACCCGGCGCGGACCCGGGCGACGCTGCTTGCTCCGACGGCTTGGGCTCGAGTGTCTCCGTCACCCCATTCAAGAAGACCGAGCTGAAGATCTCACTGAAGCCCCTACGCTGAGTTGGCAGGAGAAGAGATGCGAATCATCGTGCTCGCCGGCACGGCGTTGCTGCTGAACGCGGACGTGCGGTAGCGTGGCGCGCATGTCCCGATCACTCACCCCTGAACGCCGCGCCGCGCGCGAGGCGCTCGTGATCGAGCACATGCAGAGCGAGAACGTCCAGGCCTGGGACCGGACCATGAAGACGTTCAGTCATGCGCGCTACGAGCTGCCCGATGGCCGGGTGATCGACGGCCACGACGACGTGATGCGCTACTGGCTCGAGGGCCGCGCGGTCGTGCCCGACCAGCGCAACGAGCTGATCGCGCTGACTCACCCGGACGACGCCCACGTGCAGATCGAGTTCTGGCTGCGCGGCACGCCGCGCACGACCGGCACTCCCTTCGAGGTGCGGCTCTGGGCGGTGTACGACTTCGACGACGACGATCTCATGACCAACGAGCGCGTCTATGGCCAGGCGCCGACGCCCGACCAGATCGCGGGCAGAGTCACTCCCGACGGCCAGCGCGTCTCGTGAGTCGGAAGGAGGCGAGATGCAGATCGGGGTTCTCGCGCTTGCCCTGCTGGTCGCTGCGAGCGCGGCTTCGGGCAAGACCATCAACACCGGGGTGAACGGCTCGGACTTCGCGGGCTGCGGCAGCTCCGCGGCGCCGTGCCGCACGATCAGCTGGGCGCTCTTCGAAGCCGCCCCGGGAGATACCGTCCAAGTGGGTCCCGGAGTCTACGGCGACGTGAACGGAGATGGTGACTTCGACGATCCGGGCGAGGAGCCCGCGCAGCCCATCGGGGGCTGCTTCTGCGTGGTCCCGATCCAGCGGCGCGTCACTCTGCGTTCGCGCGACGGCGCCGGTGTGACCATCATCGATGCCGGCAAATCGGAGGGAGCGGTGCTGCAGGTCGGTACCGGCGCCGACGGAACGACCATCGGCGGGCCGCAGAACGGCTTCACGCTGCGTCACTCCCTCGATGCAGGCCTCTCCGTCACCTTTGCCCAGCACACCCGGATCCTCGGGAACGTCGCCACCGACAACGGTGGCTCCGGCTTTCAGGTCTACGGCGACGGCGCCGTCGTGACCGGAAATCGCTCGACCGGCAACCAGATTTCGGGCTTCGAGCTCGGATCGGACGGCCTGGTGGCCTCGGGGAACCTCGCCGAGAGCAACGGAGAGCACGGCTTCTTCGTGGTCAACAGCAGCGCAAAGATCGAGAACAGCTCGGCCATCGGGAACGCCATGGGCGGCTTCTACGCCGACATGGCGCAGCTCGAGCTCGCGTCCGACGTCGCGATCCGCAACGGCCTGTACGGGGTCTACCTCGACGGGACGAGCGACGGGCGAGTCACGACGTCGACGCTCATGGGCAACGGCGTGAAGACCGCCATCCCGTGCGGGATCGACAACGCGTCGCACCACGAGCTCGACGCGCGCGGCAACTACTGGGGCTCGGCGGACGGCCCCGGCAACGGGGGCGCAGACATCGTGTGCCAGGTCGACGGTGACTCGAACGTCGTGCGTGACCCGTTCAAGAAGACCGAGCCGAAGCACCCGCCCAAGCCACTGCGTTAGACTCGCGTCGTGCGCCCCTGCCAGAACGGCTCGCGCAGGAGCTTCTTCAGGATCTTCCCGGAGGCGTTGCGCGGGATCTCGTCGGCGAAGGTGACGGAGCGCGGGATCTTGTAGCCCGCCAGGTGCTCGCGGCCGTACACGAGGATGTCCTCCTCGCTGAGCATCACGTCGGGCAGCCTCACGATCACCGCGTGCACGGCCTCGCCCCACTCTTCGTTGGGGATGCCGATCACCGCGACGTCGAGCACGCGCGGGTGGGCGTCGAGGACCGCCTCGATCTCGGCGGGATAGATGTTGACCCCACCCGAGATGATCATGTCCTTCTTGCGGTCGCAGATGTAGTAGTACCCCTCCTCGTCGAAATACGCGACGTCGCCCACGGTGTGGAAGTCACCGCGGCGGTCCTCGTCGAACTTCTCCTGCGCCTTGTGGTAGGTGTCGAAGACGCCGACGCTGCGCACGGCGAGCTCACCGGGCACGCGCGGCTGGGTCACTTCCTTGCCGTCGTCGTCGAACAGCTTGATCTCGACCATGGGCGCGGGCTTGCCGCACGAGCCGGGCTTGCGCAGCTGGTCCTCGGGCCGCAGCACGGTGTTCACGCCCAGCTCGGTCGAGCCGTAGATCTCGAACAGTGAGTCGTCCGGGAAGTCGGCCAGATACATCTGCTTCAGCGCGAACGACCAGGGCGCGGCGTTGGCGATGAAGCGGCGCATGCTGGTCTTGTCGTACTTCGCCTTGGTGGCGGCAGGCAGGTTGCACACCAGCCGCACTGGCGTGGGCGCCGAGAAGGTGGTGCTGACCCGGTACTTCTCGACCAGGCGCAGCCAGTCCTCGGCGTCGAACTTCTTCTGCAACACGACCGTGTTGCCGAGCGCATGCGCCACGCCCATGAAGCCGCCGGGCCCCGAGTGATAGAGCGGGCCGGTGGTGAGATAGACGTCGTCCGGCTGGTAGCCGATCATGCCGAGCAGCGCGCCGCTCTGCGCCGCGTTCGCGGCGCCGCGCACCGCCCCCTTGGGCTTCCCGGTCGTGCCCGAGGTGTAGATCATGGTCTGGGCCGCGTTCCCGGCTGCAGTCAGCTGCGGCTCGGAGTCACTGGCCGCCGCGACCAGGGCGTCGCCGTTGCGCATGCCCGCGGGCGCGGCGCCGTCGTACACCACGATCTCGCGCACCTTCGGGATCTCGCTGCGGATCTTCTGGAACAGCGGCGCGTACTCGGCGTCGACATACACGAACACCGAGTCCGAGTTGTCGACCACGTACTGCGCCTCTTCGGGTGAGAGCCGGTAGTTCAGCGGCACCGCGACCACGCCGAGCTTGCGCGCGGCGTGCACCACGCGCACCACGCCGGGCGAGTTCTGGCCGCACCAGACCAGCTTCTCGCCGGGCCGCAGCCCGAGCGCGAGCAGCCCGTTCGCCAGCCGGTTGGCCTCGGCCTCGAGCTCCGCGAAGGACCAGCGCACGATCTTGCCGTCGGGGCGATCGTGAACCACGGCCAGCTTGTCGGGCTGGAGCTTCGCGTGAAGGGTCAAGAGGTCCGGGGGTCGAGTCGCGTCCGCCATGTGCCGTCTCCCTGCCCGCGGATTCTCACCGCGCCTCACGGGGAGGGTCAACCGCCGGCTCGCACGGGGTCCATTGCCGCAGTGCAGCAAGGCGTGCTATCCGAGTCGCGTAGTGCAGCATGGGGTGTCGCCGGACGCGGGAGCTTCGTCGCTCGCGCTGCGCCGCCTCGCGCTGGGGGCGATCGGCGTGGTCTACGGCGACATCGGCACGTCGCCCCTGTACGCGGTCCGCGAGTGCTTCCTGGGCCCGCACGGCGCGTCCGCTTCCCCCGAGCACGTGCTCGGCGTGCTCTCGCTGATCTTCTGGGCGATCACGCTGACCGTGACGGTCAAGTATCTGACCTTCGTGCTGCGCGCCGACAACCATGGGGAAGGCGGCGTGCTGGCGCTGATGGCACTGGTGCAGCGCAACTTCCAGTCGGCCAGCTTCGGGCGTATCGCCTTCCTGGTCGCGCTCGGCGGCACCGCCCTGCTCTACGGCGACGGCATGATCACGCCCGCGATCTCGGTCCTGTCGGCGATCGAGGGCCTCGACGTGGCGGTGCCCGGCACCTCGCCTTTGATCTGGCCGATCGCGCTGGTGATCCTGATCGCGCTGTTCCTGCTGCAACGGGGTGGCACGAGCCGCATCGGCTCGTGGTTCGGGCCGGTCTCTCTGATCTGGTTCGCCGCGATCGCCGCGGCGGGGCTGCCCTGGATCCTGAAGGAGCCGCAGATCTTCCACGCGCTCGATCCCCGCCACGGCTGGGCGCTCTTGTCGAGCGGCGAGGGCCCGGGCTTCTTCGTGCTGGGCTCGGTCGCCCTGTGCGTGACCGGCGCCGAGGCGCTGTACGCGGACCTGGGTCACTTCGGGCGCCGGCCGATCGCGCTCGCGTGGTACGCCGTGGTGCTGCCTGCGCTGCTCGTGTCCTACTTCGGACAGGGCGCGTTTCTGCTGCGCACGGGCTTCCCGGGCGACACCAACCCCTTCTTCGACATGCTGCCCGCGTGGTCGGTGCTGCCGATGGTGGGCGTCGCGACGCTGGCCACGATCGTGGCCTCGCAGGCGGTGATCTCGGGCTCGTTCTCGATGACCGCCCAGGCGATCCAGCTCGGGTATCTCCCGCGCATGAGCGTGATCCACACGTCGAGCCGGCAGGAAGGCCAGATCTACGTGCCCGCGGTGAACTGGTTCCTGATGCTGGCGTGCATCTTCCTGGTGCTCGAGTTCCGCAACTCGTCGGGCCTGGCGTCGGCCTACGGCATCGCAGTCACGGGCACCATGTCGGTCACCACGTTCCTGTTCGTGCCGGTCGCGGCGCGCCGCATCGGCTGGCCCGCGGCGCTGGCGCTGGGCTTCGTGTTCCTCGCCGTCGACCTGTCTCTCTTCGGCGCGAACCTGCCCAAGACGCCGCACGGCGGTGCGTTCCCGCTCGTCACCGGCCTCCTCTTGCTGATCGTCATGACCACATGGAAGCGCGGCACCGACCTCCTGAATAGCCACCTGAACGACGTGACCCTGCCGCTCACCGCCTTCATCGCCGACGTGGCACGCGAGAAGCCGCAGCGCGTGGCGGGCACGGCGGTCTTCATGTCCGGCTACCCCGACGGTCTGCCGCTCGCGCTCGGCCACCACTTCAAGCACTCCAAGGTGCTGCACGAGCGCATCGTGCTGCTCTCCATCACCACCGAGCACGTGCCCGTGGTGCCGCGCAACGATCGCGTGCGCGTCGAGTTTCTCGGCGAGGGCTTCGTGCGCGTGGCCGCGCGCTACGGCTTCACGCAGACACCCGCCATCTCCGAGATCGTGCGCCAGATCGCGGCCACCGGCGTGCCGATCAGCGTGGAGACCGCGAGCTTCTTCCTCGGACGAGTCACCGTGCTCGCCTCCGGCAAGCGCGATCTCGCCACCTGGCGCAAGAAGCTGTTCGCCGCGCTGCACTACACCGCGCAGCCGGCCGCGGGCTACTTCGGCATCCCGCCCGGGCGCGCCGTCGAGCTCGGCATGCAGATCACGATCTAGCGCGCCACAGACCCGCGCCGAGCTCCACCAGCGCCAGAGAGAACAGCCCGAGCACGGTCATGGCCACGACCCGGCGCGGCAGGCCCGCCGCGCGCACCGCCACCGCGCCCGCGAGCACGGCAGCGAGCGCGAGCCACACCCAGCGCGGCGCCCGCCACGGCGCAACGCCCGCGCGCGCGGCCGCCCACGCCAGCCAGCCCGTGCCCCCGAGCAGCGCGAGCAGCTGCGGAGTCACGAACCACAGGTCGGCCCCCTGGAAGCGGTCCATCAGCGGCACCATGACCTCGCGAGTGACTCCCGGGGCGGTCATCTCGAACGCCAGCAGGTGGTAGATCGCGTCGGCTGCGAGTCCCGTCGCGCCGATGCCCACCAGCGAGGCGGCCGCGAAGCCGCCGCGCGAGCCGCGCAGGGCGCTGCCCGCCAAGAGCCCCAGCAGCCCCGGCACGAACAGCGCCGAAGACACCAGCTGCGCCGCCACCGAGGCGAACACCCGCTCGCGGCTCGCCCCGACCTGTTCCAGGATGAAGGCGGTGTCGGTGGTTCCCGGCAGGGGCATCAGGAACCAGGCGAGCCAGAAGGCGATCGCCGCCCCGACGAGACACGCACCCGCCACCCGAGAGACCGGCTCGCTCACGCGCGCGGAAGCTTCCACTCGGCCCCGTACGCCGAAATGCAGCGGATCGCTGCGGAGCCAGTGGTACTCTGCGGCTCGAGAGGGGCAGAATCCGCGTATGCTCCGCCGTCTTGCGCGCCTGCTCCGGGGCCGGGCCGTCCCGCCGCTGCCCGGGCTCCAGGCGATCCTCGAAGCCACGCCCAACCTGATCGGCATCTCGGTCGACGACCGGGTGGTGTACGCGAACGGCGCGAGTCAGAAGCTGCTCGGACTCGGCACGCGGCGCGAGCTGCTCGGCCGCTCGATCTACGGCTTCATCCACCCCGACGACCGGACGCGCGTGCAGGCCGCGATCGAGCAGATGCTCCGCACGGGTCTGTCGGTGCGCTTCTTCGAGGTGCGCTTCGTGGCGCAGGACGGCGAGGTGATCGACCTCGAAGTCTGGCTGGCGCCGATCCAGTACCGCGGCCAGCGCGCAATCCTGATGCACGGCCGCGACGAGCGCGCGCGCCGGCGCGCCGAGGCCGAGCTGCGCGAGAACGAGGCGCGCTACCGGCTGCTGGCCGAGAACTCCTGGGACATCGTGAGTGAGTACACCGCCGAGGGCAAGCTCGTGTGGGTGAGTCCGAGCATCGAGCGCGTGCTGGGCTACACGCCGCAGCAGTGGGCCCGGGAGATGGCGCTCGGCATCGAGCGACTGACTCACCCCGACGACCTGCCGCTGGCCGCGGCGCAGTTCGAGGACTGTCAGCTGCGCCCCACGGTCGAGCTCGTGCAGCGCGTCCGCCACGCCGACGGTGAGTGGCGCTGGCTCGAGACCCATGGCCAGAGCTTCACCTCGCCCGAGGGCCGCCGGCACATGGTCATGACCACGCGCGACGTGACCGAGGAGCGGCGCGCGGTCGACGCGCTGCGCGAGAGCGAGAAGCGTTTCCAGAGCCTCGCGCGCGCGGTACCGGTCGGGATCTTCCGCATCGACCACCGCGGCCGCCACGTGTATCTGAACGAGCGCTGGGCCGAGCTCACCGGCGTTCCGGTGGCGCAGGCGCTGGGCACGATCGGGAACGGCCCGCTCCACCCCGAAGACGCCGCGAAGATCATCGACCTCTCGCGCAAGGCGCTCGCGGAGGGCCGGCCGCTGGTGCTCGAGCAGCGCATCGTGCGGCCCGACGGAGAGGTGCGCTGGATCCTCAACCAGTCGCTGCCCGAGTTCCGTCCCGACGGCCGCTTCGCGGGCTGGGTCGGCACGCTCACTGATCTGTCGGAGAAGAAGGCCTCGGAGCGCGCGCTGGCCGAGAGCGAGGAGAGACTGCGCCTGGCGCTCGAGGGCGCCGACATGTGCACCTGGGAATGGGACGCCCCGGGGGCGACCGTGCGCTGGTCGCCGAACGCGGCGCGCATCTTCGGGCTGCCCGAGGGCCAGCCCATGCCGGGCTCGCCCGAGGGCGTGTTCGCGCTGGTCCACCCCGACGACCTGGAGGCCGCGCGCACGTTCGCGTTCGAGCGCACGCAGCAGGGTGAGACCTTCGACGTCGAGTTCCGCCTTTGCCCGCGCCCCGGCGGCGAGACGCGCTGGCTGCTCATGCGCGGCCACGGCATCGCCGGGCGCTCGGGCAGCGCGGTCGGTGTGGTCGCGGAAGTCACCCAGCGGCGTCGGCTCGCGGAGGAGCGCGGCGAGCTCGAGGCGCGCCTGCGCGAGTCACAGCGCCTTGAGAGCCTCGGGCTGCTCGCCGGCGGCGTGGCCCACGACTTCAACAACCTGCTGGTCGGGATATTGGGCAACTCCGAGCTCGCGCTGGAGCGCTCGATCTCCGATCCCGTCCTGCGCGAGTCACTCGAGGAGATCCAGCGCTCGGGCGAACGGGCCGCGGGGCTCGTGCGCCAGATCCTGGCCTTCGCCGGCCGCGAACGGATCGAGCTCGAGCCGCTCGACTTGCGCGGGCTGGTCGACGACACGCTCGCGCTGCTGCGTGCCTCGCTGCCCGCGCGCGCGAAGATCGACTGGCTTCCGCCCGCCGCGCCCGCCTGCGTGGAAGGCGACGCCACGCAGCTCCGGCAGGTGCTGATGAACCTCCTGACCAACGCCTGCGAAGCGTTGCCCGCCGATGGCGGGACGGTCGCGCTGCGAGTCACTGCGGACGGCGCGGACGCCGCTCCCCACGCCGTGACGCTCGAGGTCGCCGACACGGGCTGCGGCGTCGACGCAGAGGCGCTGGCGAAGATCTTCGACCCGTTCTTCACCACCAAGGGCGCCGGCCGCGGGCTCGGCCTGGCGGTGGCGCACGGCATCGTGCGCGCGCACCACGGGACCGTGCTGGTCGAGAGCGCGCCCGGCCGTGGCACGCGCATGCGGGTGGTGCTGCCGGCGACGCAGCGCGCACCCGCAGCCCCCCCGGAGCGCGCGCCGCGCGCGCCCGCGCCGGCGACAGGGCGCGGCGCGATCCTGGTGATCGACGACGAACGCGGGGTGCGCGAGGTCGCGCGCCGCGCGCTGGAGGCGGCAGGCTACGAGGTGCTCGTGGCCCAGGACCGCGCCGAGGCGCTCGAGAGACTCCGCGCGCACGCCGGCCGCGTTTCGGCAGTCCTGCTCGACCTGACCCTCGCCAACGAGTCCGGCGAGACGGTCTACGCGGCGCTGCGCGAGCTCGCCCCCGGCGTGCCGGTGCTCGCCACCAGCGGCTACGCCGCGGACCACGCGCTGCGCCGGCTCGAGTCACAGGGCATCGCGGGCTTCGTGCAGAAGCCGTTCAGCGCCGCGAGCCTGGTCGAGACGGTCCAGCGCGCGCTCAGCTGAAGCTGTCCCACTCCCCGCACTGCGGGCAACGGAAGTGCAGCACCAGGTCCTGCGCACCGCAGCTGCGGCAGGCCAGCGCGCGCGGCTCCGTGGGCAGGCGCTCGAGCAGCTCCTCGAACGCCTTGCGCGCCTCGAGCTCGCGGTTCTCGCGCAACAGCACCCGCCCGATCTCGGCGTGCAGCGCGAGCTGGGCCGGCGCGCGGTCGAGCAGCCGCTGCAGGTGCGCGAGCGCCTCGTCGGCGCGTGACTGCGCCGCGATCGCGCGCGCCAGCCAGAGCGCCGCGTCGGCGTCTTCGGGCTCCACGTCCATGCGCTCGCGCAGCAGTCTCTCGAGTCCGGCCATGTCGCCGAGCTTCTCGTACGACTCGTACAGGCGCGGGTACAAGAGCCGGCCGATCGCGGGATGCAGGCCGAGCGCGCGCCGGAACAGCCCGATCGCCTTCTTGGTGCTGCCCTCGCGGAAGCGTTGGTCGCCGAGCGCCACGTAGGCCTCGGCGCAGTCGGGGTCCTGCGCGACGGCGCGCTTGAAGGCGCGCCGCGCCTCGGCCTCGATGCCGCGCGCCGCGCGCCCGCGGCCGTGACCGGTCCACAGATGGGCGAGCACCTTGGGCGTGGCGGGATCGCGCGAGCCGATCTGGTTGCGGATCTGCACCGCGCCCTCCCAGTCACCGCTGTCGATCTTGATGCGCTCGAGCGCGCGCAGCGCTTGCAGGTTGCCCGGCTCGAGCCGCAGCAGGTCCTCGAACGACGCGCCCGCGCGCTTGAGAAACCCGCCGGCGCGGAAATCGAGCGCCAGGCCGAGCAGCGCCTCGCGCCGCAGCTCGTCGGAGATGTCGGGCCTGAGCAGCAGGTTCTGGTGCACCTGGATCGCGCGTCCGATGTCGCCGCGCAGCCGGTACAGGTTGGCCAGGGCGAGATACACGTCGGACGACGATGAATCGAGCCGTGCGGCCTCGGCCAGCTGCGCCTCGGCAGCGGGCAAGTCACCCGCCAGCACCAGGTGCAGGGCGCTGCGCAGCTGCGCAGTCGCGGTGCGTTCCGGCGCAGGCTTGCTCGGGCGACCCCAGCGCAGCCAGTCGCGCAAGCTAGACCTTCTGTACGCTCGAGGGGGCCGCCGCGGTTTCGCTCGCGATCGGCAGGGTGCGCAGGCCGTGCACCTCTTGCTCGAGCTGCGCGATGCGGCGCGTGTGCTTGCGTGACTGCAGCTTCAGCCGGAGCAGCGGCCAGCTCGTGAGCAGGAGCGTCGCCCCCGCGCCGACCACCGCGGAGGCGACCATCGCCGACCAGAGCTTGGTGGGCCACTTCACCAGCGGCAGCGTCACGATCACGATGTCGTTGTTGCTGATCACCACGTACACGAGCAGCGCGGCGAGCAGCACGCCGAAAGTCACCGACAGCCAGCTCCTCATCGCGCGAGCTCCGCGAACGCCGGCGCCAGCTCGTCGAACGTGCGCTCGATGTGGGTCGGAATCACCCGAATCTCCCCGACGGTGGTCATGAAGTTCACGTCGCCCCTCCAGCGCGGCACGAGGTGGAAGTGCAGATGCTCGGCGAACCCCGCGCCGGCGGCGGCGCCCAGGTTCGCGCCCACGTTCAGCCCGTCGCAATTGTAGGTCGACTCGAGGATGCGTGCCGAGCGCCCCAACAGGCCCATGAGCTCGGCCTGGGTCGCCGGGTCCAGCTCGCCGATCCGCCCCGAGTGCACGAACGGGGCGACCATCAGGTGACCGGGCGAGTACGGGTAGCGGTTCAGGAGCACGAAGGCGCTCTTGCCGCGGTGCAGGATCAGCCGCGCGCGGTCCTCGACCTGCTCTTCCGAGTCACAGAAGATGCAGTGGCGCGGATCGCGGGCGTGCTCGACGTACTCGATGCGCCACGGCGCCCAGAGCGGCCGACGCGCGTCCTCGGCGGCGCTCATCGGATGACTCGCAAAGCTAGGAGCGGGGGACTGCGCCGGCGCTCGGTCGCGCGCCCGCCCCCCCGACTTCCTGCTTCCGCTTGGCCTCGATCCGTTCCTTGAGCTCCTTGCCCACCTTGAAGAACGGCGTGCGCTTCGCGGGGATCTTCACTTCCTCGCCCGTCTTCGGGTTCCGGCCCTCGCGCGCCTCGCGCACCTTGACCTGGAAGCTGCCGAAGCCGCGTATCTCGATGCGGTCGCCCTTGCGCAGTGACTCAGTCATGCAGTCGAAGATCGTGTTGACCACGGTCTCCGTGTCCTTCTTCGAGATGTGCGGCACCTTGACCGCGACCCGCTCGATCAGGTCACTCTTGGTCATTCCGGAGAGATCCCCCACCCGCGTGTCTCCGTACTAGGGTTTTGCGTTCACGAATCCCCGCCGCCGCCCGAGCCCTGGGAGCCACCGCCCCGCAGCTTGGAGAGTGCGTCGGACGAGAACAGGTCGCCGAGAGTCGCCTTCTGCGTGCCCGTCTGGGCGGCGACGCGCTTGATCGCGGCGCGCTCCTCGCGCTCGTGGATCGCGCGCATCGACAGGGCGATCTTCTGCTCGGCCGCGTCGACGCGCACCACCAGGGCCTCGACCTCGTCGCCGACCTTCACCACGTCCGAGATGTTCTCGACGTTGCGGCCGACCTCGGAGGCGTAGACCAGGCCCTCGATGCCCTCTTCGACTTCCACGAACACGCCGAAGTCGGCGATGCTCGTGACCTTGCCCTTGATCTTGGAGCCCACCGGGTACTTGCGCGGGACTTCGTCCCACGGGTTCGGCTGCAGCTGCTTCAGGCCGAGCGAGAACTTCTCGCTGTCGGTGTCCACCTTGAGGACCACCGCCTCGAGCTCGTCGCCCTTCTTGAACAGCTCCTTGGGGTCGCGGATCTTCTGCGTCCACGAGATGTCGGACACGTGGATCAGGCCGTCGATGCCATCCTCGATGCCGACGAACACGCCGAAGTTCGTGACGTTGCGCACCACGCCGCGCACCTTGGTGCCGGGCGGATAGCGCTCCTCGAGCAGGCTCCACGGGTTGGGCTCGGTCTGCTTCATGCCGAGCGAGATCTTCCGGTTCTGCGGGTCGACCTCGAGCACGAGCACGTCGACCTCGTCGCCGATCGCGACCACCTTCGAGGGGTGCTTCACGCGCTTGGTCCAGCTCATCTCGGAGATGTGGATCAGGCCCTCGATGCCGGGCTCGAGCTCGACGAACGCGCCGTAGTCGGCCAGTGACACGACCTTGCCGCGGATGCGCAGGCCGATCGGGTAGCGGTCGCCGATCGAGACCCACGGGTCGGGCTGCGTCTGCTTGAGGCCCAGCGACACGCGCTCGGTCTCGGGGTCGAACTTCAGCACGCGCACGCGCACCTGGTCGCCGACCTGGAACACCTCGCTGGGATGCGAGATGCGGCCCCACGACATGTCGGTGATGTGCAACAGGCCGTCGATCCCGCCCAGGTCGATGAACGCACCGTAGTCGGTGATGTTCTTGACGATGCCCTCGACCACGAGGCCCTCTTTCAGGATCTCGAGTGTCTTCTGGCGGAGTGACTGGCGCTCGGTCTCGAGCAGCGCGCGGCGCGAGAGCACGATGTTCCCGCGGCGCTTGTTGAACTTGATGATCTTGAACTTGTGCGGCTCGCCGATCATGCGGTCGAGATTGCGCACCGGCCGCAGGTCGACCTGCGACCCGGGCAGGAAGGCTTTGACGCCCTTCAGGTTGACCGACAGGCCGCCCTTCACGCGCCCGTTGATGACTCCCTCGACGACCTCGGAGTTGTCGTAGGCGCTCTGCAGGTGGTCCCACACCCGCAGCCGGTCGGCCTTCTCCTTGGAGAGGACGATGACTCCGTCCTCGTTCTCGGCCTGCTCGACGAGGACGTCGACCTTCTGGCCGACCTGGATGCGCGCGACTCCGTCGTCGTCGGCGAACTCCCAGGTGG
>DATKAO010000051.1 GCA_035498015.1 Myxococcota bacterium | reverse complement strand
TGGCCCGCCGAGTTCGGCGGCGGCGGCCAGCCGCGCGGGACCCAGCGCGTGATCGACGCCGAGCTCTCGCGCGCGCGCACGCCGTTCCTGCTGAACCTGGTGGCGCTGTCGTGGGCCGGGCCGGTGATCCTCAAGTACGGCACCGAAGCGCACAAGCGGAAGTTCCTCAAGCCGCTGCTGCGCTGCGACGAGATCTGGTGCCAGGGCTTCAGCGAGCCCGGCGCCGGCAGCGATCTCGCGTCGCTGCGCACGCGCGCCGTGCGGGACGGCGAGCAATGGCGGATCGACGGGCACAAGGTGTGGACGACGCTCGGGCGCTACGCCGATTGGTGTATCCTGCTCGCCCGCACCGACGACAGCGCCGTCAAGCACGCGGGCATCTCGTATTTCCTGGCGCCGATGAAGGTGCCGGGCGTCGAGGTGCAGCCGCTGGTCAAGATGACCGGCGAGGGCGGCTTCAACCAGGTGATCTGGTCGAACGCGGCGATCCCCGGCGACGCGCTGATCGGGCGGCTCGGCCAGGGCTGGGAGATCGCGATGGCCACGCTGCAGTTCGAGCGCGGCGCGGCCGAGGGCTCGGCGGGCGGTCAGGGCGGCGCGGGCGAGCAGGTGGCCGGGCTCGCGCGCCTCGCGCGCACGCTCGAGCGCGACGGCGGTCCCGCGCTCGCCGACCCGGTGGTGCGCGACCGACTCACGCAGTTCTGGATCGAGGAGACGGCGCTCCGCGCCAACGCGGCGCGCGCACGCCTTCCGGGGCTCGTCGCGGACCGGCCCGAGGCGCTGCCGCTCATGTCGAAGCTCGCGAGCTCCGAGCACGGCCAGGCGCTGGCGGACTTCGCGTGCGAGCTCCTCGGCCCGGGCGCCGCGCTGTGGCTCGGCGATCCGCACGCGCCGGCCAACGCCGAGTGGCAGCGCTCGTACCTGAACTCGTTCGCGATGACCATTGCGGGCGGGACTAGCGAGATCCTGCGCAACATCCTGGGCGAGCGCGTGCTCGGGCAGCCGAAGACGCGATGAACACGCCGCTCCGCTACGACGAAGAGCTCGCGCTCCTGCGCGCCGAGGCGCGCCGCTGGCTGGACGAGCGCTTTCCGATCGCGCGGGTGCGCGCGCTGGCCGACGCTGACGCGGGCGAGGATCCGGGTGACTGGAAGGAGCTCGCGGCGCTGGGCTGGCTCGGGCTGTGCGTGCCCGAGAAGTACGGCGGCGCGGGTCTGGGCGCCCTACACCTTTCGGTGTTGATGGAGGAGACGGGCCGCCGCCTGCTCCCCTCCCCCCTTCTCCCCGCCACTCTGGCGGCGCTCGCGCTGGCGCAGAGCGGCTCGGAGGCGCAGCGCGAGCGCTGGCTGCGGTCCTGGGTGGCCGGCGAATCGCGCCCGGCGCTGGCGCTCGGCCGCGACGCCGTCTGGGGCGGCGCGCTCGCCGACGTGCTCGTCGCGCGCCGCGGCGACCGCTTCGCGCTGGTTCCCGCGCGCGCGCCCGGGGCGCGGATCGAGCCCGAGGTCGTGCTCGACCGCACGCGCCGCAGCGCGCGCGTCGACCTGGACGCCGTCGCGCTCGACGCGGCGGCTTTCCTGCCGGCGAGCGGCGCCGAGGTGCTCGAGCGACTCACGCCTTGGGCGTGCCTCGCGCTCGCCGCCGAGATGGCGGGCGGCGCCGACGCCCTGCTCGCGCTCACCTCGGCGTACACGGCCACGCGCGAGCAGTTCGGCAAGCCGATCGGCTCGTTCCAGGCCGTGAAGCACCCGCTCGTGAACGTGCTGATCGGCGTCGAGGGGCTGCGCTCGCTCGTGTACGCCGCCGCGACGGCGCTCGACGACGGCTCCCCGGACGCCGAGGCGCTCGCGCGCATGGCCAAGGCGAAAGCCTGCGACGTGTACGTGTTCGCGGCCTCGCGCGCGGTGCAGCTGCACGGCGGCTTCGGCTTCACGCTCGATTGCGACGCCCATCTGTATCTGAAACGCGCGCAGACCACGCGGCCGGCGTTCGGCGACGCCATGCACCAGCGGCGCTGGCTGGCCGAGACGCTGCTCGGCGCCGCGCCGTGACACAATTCCCCGCGAGACCAACAAGGAGACCGCCATGAAAGCTGCCGTGATGCGCGCCTTCAAGCAGCCGCTCGAGCTCGAGGACATCGACATCAGCCGCCCGGGCCCGCGCGAGGTGCTCCTGCGCACCGCCGCCACCGGCGTGTGTCACAGCGACCTGCACGTCGTCGAGGCGGGCCTGCCCGTGCCGCCGCCGCTCGTGCTGGGCCACGAGCCCGCGGGCATCGTCGAGGCCGTCGGCGAGCTCGTGACTCACGTACAGCCGGGTGACCACGTCATCGGCTGTCTCTCCGCCTTCTGCGGGAGCTGCGAGTACTGCCTCACCGGCCGGCCGAACATGTGCGGCGGCGCGGCCACCATGCGGCGCCCCGGTGAGCCGCCGCGCCTCTCGAAGGGCGGCACTGCGATCAACCAGTTCGCGCACCTCTCGTCGTTCGCCGAGAAGATGCTCGTGCACGAGAACGCCGTGGTGAAGATCCGCAACGACATGCCGCTCGACCGCGCGGCGCTCATCGGGTGCGGAGTCACGACGGGCGTGGGCGCGGTGCTGAACACCGCACAGGTTCCGGCCGGCTCCACGTGCGCGGTGATCGGCTGCGGCGGCGTCGGCCTGGCCGCCATCCAGGGCTGCCGCATCGCAGGCGCGAGCCGCATCATCGCCGTCGACACCATGCCGTGGAAGCTCGAGCTCGCGAAGACGCTCGGCGCCACCGACGGCGTGAACGCGAAGGACACCGACCCCGTTCAGGGCGTGCAGTCACTCGTGCCGCGCGGCGTGGACTACGCATTCGAGTGCATCGGCACCAAGCAGACGTGTGCGCAGGCGCTGGCGATGGTGAAGAAGGGCGGCACGGCCGTGTGGGTCGGCGTGGTTCCGATCGGCCAGACCGTCGAAGTTCCCGCACTCGACCTCGTGATCAGCGGCAAGAAGATCCTGGGCTCGATGATGGGCGACAACCGCTTCCGCGTGGACATGCCGCGCTACGTCGACTTCTATCTCTCGGGCCAGC
>DATKAO010000050.1 GCA_035498015.1 Myxococcota bacterium | reverse complement strand
ACCGCGCGGATCAGCCCGAGGTTGCCCTCCTGGATCAGGTCCTGGAAGGCGATCCCCATGTTCCGGTAGTCCTTGGCGATCGCGATCACGAGCTTCAGGTTGTGCTGCACGAACTTGTTCTTGTGGAACATCAGCCGCTCGTAGGCGAGGTCCACGCCATCCATCAGCTGGATGAAGTCCGGTGCCTTCACACCGACGGAGATCTCGACGTCGCGCAGCTGCTTGCGCAGCGCGCGCAGCTCCTTCTCGCGGTCCTGCTTGCCCTTCTCGGTCTTCGGCAGGCGCTTGGGCGAGCGCAGGTCGCGGATCTGGCGCTCGTAGCTCGCCATGGTGTCGCGCGCGGCGCGCAGCTTGCGGCGGATGCGCTCGAAGATCTGCATCGACAGGTCCGCATCGCGCAGCGCCTTCTGGATGCTCGCCTCGAGCTTGCCGAGCGATGTCTTGTCGTCCTTGTTCGCGGCCTCGAGCTCGTTGTACTTCGCGAGCAGCACCTCGACGCGCTTCAGGCACTTGTCGAGCTTCTCCCCGCGCTCCTCGCCTTCCGGCGTTCCGGAGCCGTACGCCTCCGACATCTTGGCGGTCACGCGGTTCTCGGCCTGCAGACCGCGCCAGATCTCGATGGCCTCGCGCCAGGTGAAGGAGACCGAGAGGATGCCGCTGCGCATCTCGTGCGTGGCGGACTCCATCTCCTTCGCGAGCATGACCTCCTCTTCCTTCGTGAGCGTCGGGATGCTCGCGATGTCGTTGAAGTAGGAGAGCAGCGTGTTGCGATTCCGCGCGGCCTCCTCCTCCGGATCGACGTTGGAGTGCTCGGGATCGATCACCGTCGACTCACCTCCTGCCCAGCGTGCGCCCTTCATGATGCTTGCTTCCATCTCCTGCTCGGTGGCCCGAGGCGAAACTGCCTCTTGGACCCGAGCAACCGAAACGCCCATTCGGCCTCGGACTCACCAGCAGCAGCTCCTGAGCCAAGATTTGGATGTCTGGCTCCGCCGCTCAGTTTTCCGAGCCCTTGCGACCGCCACCCCCCGTGGTGGCCGCCAACGCAATCACGCTTGCCGGTCTGTCTCCGACGCAGCGTGTCAAAACCAACGTGCAAAAAAACGGCTCCGCTCACACTCCGACGGTTCCAGCGAACCTACCGAAGGGGGGGCCGGTCGAAGAATAGAACTGGGCTGCCTTCTTTTCGACGCGCACGCTACGCGACTTTAGCGATTCTGTCAACTGCGACTTCCTCGCCAAAATCTCGAGCACTTCTAAGGACTTCCGAGAACTCTAGGGACGCTCTCGGATCGGCAGCCCGACGCAGACTCGACACCCCCGAGCAGAAGCCCTCCGGTCGGAACGTCTGACGCGCCACGGCGTAGCCGAATTCGGCCGGGGCTAGAGATCGCGCGAGCGATGGATCAGCTGGACGAACTCGGCCCGGGTCTTGGGGTCGCTCTGGAACTCGCCGAGCATGGCGCTCGAGATCGCGTACGAGTTCTTCTTCTGCACCCCGCGCATCATCATGCACAGGTGCTGGGCCTCGAGGATGACTGCAACTCCCCGCGGCTGCAGCACTTTCTCGATCACCCGCGCAATCTCGTTGGTCAGCCGCTCCTGCACCTGGAGGCGGCGCGAGTACATCTCGACCAGGCGCGCGATCTTCGACAGACCCACGATGCGCCCGTTCGGCACGTAGGCCACGTGCGCGCGGCCGAAGAACGGCAGCATGTGGTGCTCGCACAGGCTGAAGAAGTCGATGTCCTTCACGATCAGCATCTCGTCGTAGGACTCTTCGAACACCGCGTCGTTCAGGATCTTCTGCGGGTCGAGGCGGTAGCCCTGGGTGAAGAACTCGTAGGCGCGCGCCACGCGGCCGGGCGTGCGCAAGAGGCCCTCGCGCTTGGGGTCCTCGCCGAGCTCGCCCAGGAGCTCCTCGACGATCTCCTCCAGTCGACTCAAACCGCTCCGCCTCCCGCGTACTCGACCGAATTGTTCCGCGTCTCGACGAGGCGGATCGCGACGAGCCTGGCCGGCGCCAGATGCCCGTCGAGGGTATCCCAGATGTGCCGCGCGATGTTCTCGGCGGTCGGCACCGTGCTCGCGAACGCCGGCACGTCGCGGTTGAGCAGTGTCTGGTCGAGCTCGTCGAGCACGCGGGTCCGCACCAGCTCCTCGAGCCGGCCCTCGGGCAGGATCCGCCCGCTGCCCGCGTCGACCTCGCCCTCGACGGCGACCTCGACTCCGTAGTTGTGCCCGTGACCTGCCGGATTGGCGCATTTTCCGTACACGGCGCGATTGCGCTCGGCCGGCCAGTCGCCGCGCGCGAGCACGTGCGCGGCCGAGAAGGCGAAGCGCTGCACGATGCGGATCACCGAGTCACTTCCACGTACACGTCGGGGGTGGGATGCAGCCGCACGCGGTACAGGGTCCCCGCCGGCAGCGCCTTCTCGAGCAGCTCGAAGATCACGGCCGCGAAGTTCTCCGGCGTCGCCGGGCGGTCCTTGAACCAGGGCGTGTCGTCGGTGAGCGAGCGGTGATCGAAGCGCGCCTCGACCTCGCGCTCCATCACGTCCTTGAGCTCCTTCAGGTCGAGCACCATGCCCGTCTCGGGGCTCACGGGACCCGAGATCGTGACCTCGAGCTCGTAGTTGTGGCCGGTGACCTTCCCGTCGGCGCCGCGGTGCGACGCCGAGAAGTCCATTCTGCGCGTGAGATACACGGACCTTTAGAAGCGCCGGAGCAGACCGACGACGACTCCCTGCACCTGCACGTCTTCGGCCGGGAACTCCATGGGCGACAGTCGCTCGTTGGCCGGGACGAGGCGGATCTTCCCGCCATCCTGGTAGAAGCGCTTCAGCGTGCACTCCTCGCCGCGCACCAGCGCCACGACCGTTTCGCCGGCGTGCGGTAGCTTGCGCGACTCGAGCACCACGATGTCACCATCCATGATGTGGTCGTCGATCATCGAGTCACCAGTGACGCGCAGCGCGAAGCAGTCGCGCCGGCCGACCATGTCGGTCGGTACGGAGATCGAGTCCGACGTGGCCACCGCCTCGATCGGCTGGCCCGCCGCGACGCGGCCGAGCAGGGGGATCTCGATGCCCGAGCCCGACTGCTGCTCGCGCACGACCTCGATCGAGCGGCTGCGGTTCCAGGCCTTCCGCAGCAGACCCTTGTCGACCAGGTTCTGCACGTGCTTGTGCACCGTCGCGACCGACGAAAGCCCGAACTTCTCGCCGATTTCCTCCAGGCTGGGCGCGTATCCGGCCCGCTCGAGGTACTCGCAGACGAAATCGAAGATCTCTTTCTGCCGCTTGGTGAGATGCATGCGAACTCCCCTAGGGACCCTGCGCCGCCGCAGGAGCCCTACTGAGTCGGGTGTGTTGCCGAGTCTACTCCGCGGGTCGAACTACCAGTACCTGTAAAGAGCCCCGGAAGGAGCCGAATCCGGGTGAAGGGCCTGCTCCCCAGGAGCGTAGTCGAAAATATGGCGAAACTCCAGCGGGTCCTGTGGGTCGCGGTCGGCCTGATTGGCGCCGGTGCCTGGTTCCAGCCCTCCGTCGCGGGCTCGGACCTGTGGTGGCACCTGGCCGCCGGCCGCGAGATCTGGGCGCAGCACAGCGTCCCCACCACGGACGACTTCTCCTTCACCTTCTCGGGCCAGCCGTGGATGCACCACGAATGGCTCTGGGGAGTGTGTTACTGGGCGGTGTATTCGGTGGCGCCGGAAGCGGTCGCCGTCGCGAACTACCTGCTCCTGGTCGCAGTGTTCGCGGTCTGGGGCGCGGTCGCGTGGCGCCACACGGGCGACGGCCTGGCCTCGGCGCTGGCGCTCTGGGCCGCCGCCGCCAGCTGCTACTGGTTCCTGGACATCCGGCCCCACGAAGTCACTCTCTTGTTCGTCGGGATCGTGGTGCTCACGCGCGACTGGCCGCGCGCCCGCTGGCTGTGGGCCCCGCTCATGGTCCTGTGGTGCAACCTGCACGGCGGCTTCGTGTTCGGCTTCGGCGCGATCGGGCTCCTGGCGCTGGTGCAGACCGCCGAGGACTCACGGCGGCGCGTCGACCCGACGCTGTGGCTGGGGGTCGCGGCCGCGGGGCTGGCCTTCCTGTGCAACCCGTGGGGCTGGCGCATCCTCGAGTATCCCGCCGCCTATCTCGACTCCAGCTCGCCGTTCCGCTCGATCCTCGAGTGGCAGGCCCCGCCTTTCTCGCTCGACCCGCGCTGGTTCAACGGGCGTTTCTTCTGCCTGCTGCTGCTCCTGGCCGCGCCGGGCGCGGCGCTCGAGCTGGTCGGACGCGTGCGCCGCGGCCGCGCGGGCGGCGACCTCTACCTGCTCGGGCTCGCGGCAGTCACTTGCACCATGGCAGTCACTTCGCGGCGCTTCATCCCGCTGTTCGCGCTCTGCTCCCTGCCGCTGGTCGCGCGCCTCTCGAGCGCGGGGCTGGGCGCGGCGCGCGCGCTCGTGCCCGAGGCCGCGCGCCCGCGCGCGGAGCTCGCTGCCGCGCTGCTCGCGCTCGCGGTCGCCCTGGCGTCGTGGCGCGACGTGCGGCTGTTCCCGCAGCCGCTCGAGCGCTGGACCGAGTCACACCTGTATCCGCGCGCCGCGCTGCGCTATGCCGCGGCGCTCCAGCCGGGCACGCGCGCGCTCAACTTCTACAACTGGGGCGGGTATCTCATGCTGCACGCGCCCCAGTTCAAGCTGTTCATCGACGGGCGCGCCAACACGCTCTACACCGAGCCGGTCTACAACGACTACGTGCAGATGATCAGCATCCTGGGCGGGAGCTACGACCAGGCCGAGCTCGACCGGCGCATCGCCTGGCTCGCCGGCCGCCTGCTCCTGTACCACCCGGACTTCGCGATCCTGCCTTCGGGCGGCGGGACGCTGGCCCAGGCGCTCAGCGACCCGCGGCTCGGCTGGCGGCTGGTGTATGTCGACGATGCCGCGGCCGTGCTGCTCCCACCCAACTCACCGCGGCTGCGCGATCCCCTGCCCGACCCGGAGACCGTGGTCGGCGACGACCCGCAGTGGCAGGTGTCGATCGCCTACGTCCTGCTCCAGCGCGGTGACACGAAGAGCGCACGCGAGCTGCTCGAAAAGGCGCTGGCGCGCGAGTCACTCCTGCCGCTGGCCTACGGGCGGCTCGCCGCCATCGCCGGGCGCGAGCACGACCTGGCGGGCATCGAGCGCTTCATCGATCAGGGTCTGGCGGTCGAGCCGCGCTTCGCGCCGACGCTCCGCCAGGCCGAGGCGACGGCGTTCGAGAGCGCGGGCGCCCCGGAGCGCGCGCTGGCGGCCGCGGAGCTGGCCATCCCGCGCGGCCCGTTCTCACGACCCGAGGGCGCGCTGCAGAACGTCGAGCGGCTGCGGGCGCAGCTCGCCCGGCGTTGACTTCGCGGGTCGGCGGCGCAATCCTGGCGCCCCCTTGGCACTCCCGTTGTGCGAGTGCCAACCAGGCGTAAACGCGAAGCAACTGACGGAGGGCTCCATGAAGATCCGACCGCTGCAGGACCGGCTGGTCCTGCGGCCCAGTGAAGGTGAAGAGAAGACCGCCGGCGGGATCATCATCCCCGACTCCGCCAAGGAGAAGCCCCAGCAGGGTGTCGTGGTGGCCGCAGGCAAGGGCAAGGTCCAGGACGACGGCCGGCTCACCCCCCTCGACGTGAAGGTCGGCGACCGCGTCCTCTACGGGAAGTACTCCGGCACGGAAATCACCGTGTCCGGCGAGAAACACGTGATCCTGCGCGAGGAAGACGTCCTCGCGATCCTCGGCTGAAGCGAAAGGAAACGAGATGAGCGCGAAGGAAATCAAGTTCGACACGAGCGCTTCGGATGCCATCATCCGCGGCGTCAACACCCTGGCCAACGCGGTCAAAGTGACTCTCGGCCCCAAGGGCCGCAACGTGATCATCGAGAAGAGCTTCGGCTCGCCGGTGGTCACCAAGGACGGAGTCACCGTGGCCAAGGAGATCGAGCTCGAGGACAAGTTCGAGAACATGGGCGCGCAGATGCTGCGCGAGGTGGCCTCGAAGACCTCGGACGTCGCCGGCGACGGCACCACCACCGCCACGGTCATCGCGCAGGCGGTGTTCCGCGAGGGCCTGAAGATGGTCGCCGCGGGTCACTCGCCGATCGAGCTCAAGCGCGGCATCGACGCCGCGGTGGCCGCGATCGTCGAGGAGCTGAAGAAGATCTCCAAGCCCACGCGCGACCCGTCCGAGATCGCGCAGGTCGGCACGATCAGCGCCAACAACGACCGCGAGATCGGCCAGATCCTGTCCGACGCCATGCAGAAGGTCGGCAAGGAGGGCGTGATCACGGTCGAGGAAGCGAAGTCGATGACGACCGAGCTCGAGACCGTCGAGGGCATGCAGTTCGACCGCGGCTATCTCTCGCCCTACTTCGTGACCGACGCCGAGCGCATGGAGGTCGTGCTCGAGAATCCGCTCTTGCTCCTGCACGAGAAGAAGATCTCGAACATGAAGGACCTCCTGCCCCTGCTCGAGCAGGTCGCGCGCGGCGGGAAGCCGCTCGTGATCGTCGCCGAAGAGATCGAGGGCGAGGCGCTCGCGACGCTGGTCGTGAACAAGATCCGC
>DATKAO010000049.1 GCA_035498015.1 Myxococcota bacterium | reverse complement strand
GCACGCCGTCCGAGGACTCGCTGCTGCGCGTGCGCGCGGCGGGCGCAGTCTCGGAGCTCGCGGCCGGCGTCGTGGTCGACGCGAGCGGCGACGCGGCCGCGGCCGCGCTCGGGGGCGCGGCCACCGAGCAGTCACCGCCCGAGGAGCTGCAGTGCCCCTCGTACGTGTTCCGGCTCGACGGCGTCGACACCTCGCAGCTGGTCGGCTTCGCGCGGCTGAAGCTCGGAGCCGCGCTCGCCGGCGGCGTGCGCGCGGGCACGCTGCCGCCCGGCGCCGACGCGATCGTGGTGCGCGCGAGCGGCCGTCCGGGCGAGGTGTTCGCGACCTTGAACCTGCCGCGGCCCGCAGGCGAGCCCTGGGCGCCGCTCGACCCCGAGTGTCTCGCGCGCATGGAGCGCGGGGCGCGCGCCACGGCGGAGGCGATCGCGAGCTTCCTGCGAGACACGCGGCCGGCGTTCGCGCGCGCGCGGCTGGCCGAGCACCCGGGCCGGCTGGGCGTGCGCGAGACGCGCCGCATCGCGGGCAGCGTGCGACTCAGCGCCGAGGACGTGCTCGCCGGCCGCCGCCGCGACGACGAGGTCGCGCTGTCCACCTGGCCGATCGAGCTCTGGCAGGACCACCGCCGCCCGGTGTTCGAGCAGCCCGCCGGCGCGTGCTCGGTGCCGCTGGGCGCGCTCGTGTCGCGCACGCACCCGCGCCTGGGCGCCGCGGGCCGCTGTCTGTCGGCGACTCACGAAGCGCTGGGCGCCCTGCGCGTGATCGGCACCGCGCTCGCCACCGGCGAGGCGATCGGCGCCGCGGCCGCGCTCGCGGCCGACCGCGGCAAGGCGCTGGCCGAGGTTGCGCCGTCCGAGGTTCGCTCCCAGATTCACGGGCCATGAGCGAGACCGTCCTCGACCGGATCCGCGCCCACGCCGCGCGCGACCCCGCGCACCCGGCGCTGGTCTCGGGCGGGGCCGTGGCCGAGCGCATCGGCTACGGGGAGCTGCTGGCGCGCGTCGATGCGCTGGCCGCGCGCCTGCGCGCCGCCGGAGTGACTCGCGCGCAGCGCGTGGGGCTGGTGGCGGAGCAGGGCGCGGGCTTCATCGAGCTGGCGCTCGCGATCCTCGCGGCCGACGCGTGTCTCGTGCCGATCGCGTCCGACCACACCGGCGCCGTGCTCGACGAGTTCGCCGAGCGCGCGCGCCTGCACGCGATCGTGCTCGAGCGCGAGGGCGCCGCGCGCTTCGCGCTCGTGACCCGCGCCGACGTGCCCGCGGTCGACGGCGCGGGCGAGCGCGAGTTCGCGGCGCTGCGGCCGGCGTATCTGCGCTTCACGTCGGGCACCACGGCGCGCCGCAAGGGGGTGATCCTCGGCCACGCGGCCGTGCTGGCGCGGCTCGACGCCGCGAACCGCGGGCTCGGCATCGGCCCGGCCGACCGGATCCTGTGGCTGCTGCCGATGGCGCACCACTTCGTGGTCTCGATCCTCCTGTATCTCCGCCACGGCGCGACGATCCTGCTGCCGGCCGGGTCGCTCGCGCGGCCGATCCTCGAGCTCGCCGCCGGCGAGCGCGCAAGCGTGCTGTACGCCTCGCCGTACCACATGAACCTGCTCGCGAAGGACGCCTCGGGCATCGGGCTCGCCGACCTGCGGCTCGCGATCTCCACCGCGGAAGGCCTGAGGCCCGAGACCGCGCGCGCCTTCGCCGCACGCTTCGCGCGCCCGGTGGCGCAAGCGCTCGGCATCATCGAGGTCGGGCTGCCGGTCCTGAACCTTCGTTCCGCCGAGCGCAAGCCGGACTCACTGGGCCGGCCGCTGCCCGACTACGACGTGTGGCTGCGCGGCGAGGACGGCCAGCCCGTCGCGCCGCCGACCTCGCCCGACAAGACCGGCGAGATCTGCATCCGCGGACCGGGTCTGTTCGACGCCTATCTCGACCCGTGGACCCCGGCGCGCGCGGTGCTCGAGCCCGACGGCTTCCGCACCGGCGACCAGGGCTACTTCGACGCCGACGGCGAGCTGTATCTCGTGGGCCGGCGCGCGAACCGCATCAACATGGCCGGCATGAAGTTCTTCAGCGAAGAGGTCGAGGCGGTGATCGACGCGCATCCGCGCGTGCGGCGCAGCCGCGTGTCGGGCCGCGAGCACGCGCACCTGGGCGAGATCCCGGTGGCCGAGATCGAGCCGGTGGACCCCGCGCAGCCGCCCACGCGCGCCGAGCTCACGGCCCACTGCCGCGAGCGCCTGCCCGCCTACAAGATCCCGCGTGAGTTCAAGCTCGTCGAGTCACTGCCCGAGACCGCGACCGGGAAGCTGGCCCGCGGCGTCAGTGAGGCGGCGGGAGCAGGTTCGCGCTGATCGGCGCGAGCGTGGACTCGTAGCCGCACGACGCCGCGACGATCTTCACCGCGCCGTCCGCGTCGCGGGTCACGGCGCGCGGGTCGAGCCCGGGATCGTCGACGATGCGGAAGTGCGCGCGGTGCACGTCGCGCAGCACGTTCTGGGGCGGGACGGGCAGGATCGGCCCGAGATAGCTCTCGGTCCAGGTCTGCAGGCCGATCTGGGTGACCGAGAAGGCCTTGGCGCCGAACGGAGTCAGCGCCAGCAGCACGAGCCGCGGACCGGTCTTCTGCAGCACCAGGCCGTACGACTCGTCGACGCCGCCGCCCACCACGTGGATGCGCTCGTGCACCAGCCAGTCGCCCTCGATCTCCTCGGTGGAGCGCAGGTCGCCCGGGCAGTCCGAGAGCTCGGGCGGCGGGTGCATGACCATCTCGACCGGCGCCGGCGTCTTGCAGGCCGCGGCGAGCACGGCCACGAGCATCAGGCCCCGCCTAGGCACGCGGCGTCTCCTTGGGCCCGACCCGGAGCAAGAGGAGCGAGACCGGCGCGAGCACGAGCGCGAGCGTGATGCCGATGCCCGTCGTGAGTCCGATCGCGCGCAGCGGCGGCTGACTCGAGATCGCCAGCGCCCCGAAGGAAAGCACCGTGGTGAGCGCGCACAAGAGACACGACACCAGCGTCGCGCCGAACTCCGTGCCCTCCTCTGCGCTGTCGACGATGAAGATGCCGTAGTCGACGCCCATGCCCATCACGATCAAGAGACTCACCGCGTGCATCAGGTTCGCCTCGACCCCGAAGAGCGCGTAGCTGGCCAGCACGATCACCGGCACGAGCAACGACGGCAGGAATGCCGCGGTGGCGCGCCGCCAGTCACGGTAGCGCGCGACCAGGATCAAGAGCACCGCCGCGCTGCCCAGCGCCACGAGCCGCAGCGTCTGGTCGCGGTAGCGCGAGTACAGGTCGTTCAGGAAGGTGCGCTGCTCGAAGTAGTGCACGCCCTCGAGGTCCCGAAGCGCGGCGCGCAGCGCGTCGGGGTCGTGCAAGCCGCGCAGATAGGTGATCACCGCCGTGCGGCCGTCGAGCTGCATGACCTGCGAGCTCACCAGCTCGCCCAGCGGCGACGCCCGCAGCTCGGCGAGTGTCAGGGGTGGCGGCGGCGCGGCCAGCGCCGCGGCAAAGGGCGCCGTGGTGCCCGGCTGGAAGCCCGCCTCGCGGAACGCGCGCTCGAGCCGTGCCGGAAGGTCGGGGCTCGCGCGCAGCTGCGCGAGGTTGCGCTCCTGCAGCTCGGTCGGGAAGAACACGTCGGAGAAGGAGCGCACGCCTTCGAGCTTGCCCGCGCGCATCAATCCGCCCAGTCGCGCGCGCACCGACTCGTTGCGCGCTACGGCCGTGGCCGGATCGTCGGCGATCGCGAGCACGAAGCGCCCGGTGTCGAAGTTCGACACGCGTTCGAACACGCGCTCGTCCTCGGCCTGCAGCACGGGGTTGGGCCGGAAGATCTTCGACAGGTCGTCGGCCCAGCGCAGGCGCGGCAGGCCGACCGCGCCCAGCACCAGCACCGCCACGGGCACCAGCGCCAGGAGCCTCCGGTGCTCGTGCAGCGCGAGCACCCAGGGCTCGAGGCGCCGCGCGAGCTCGGCCGACACCGGCTGCAGCCGGCGCTTGCGCGGCAGCAGGTCGGGCAGGAGCAGGAGCGACGCCACGACGGCGGCGCCGACGCCGATCACCGCGAACACTCCCAGCTCGCGGAAGCCGCGGAACGAGGTGACCGCGAGCCCGGCGAAGCTGGCCATGGTGGTGAGCGCGGCCATGACCAGCGAGCCGGTGAGTCGCCGCGCCACGTGCCAGGGCGACTCGGGCTTGGGCGACAGGCTCCACAGGATCAGCACGTGGGTCGGGTAGTCGATCGTGACTCCGATCAGCGACCCGCCGAAGCCGATCGTCATGCCGTCCAGGTGCCCGAAGATCGCGATCCCGAGCGCCATCGCGACCAAGAGCCCCACGACGCCGGGAATCATCACCATGCCCAGCGACAGCATCGAGCGGAAGAACACCAGCGAGAGCAGCGACACACCGACGAACGACACCCACGAGATGAACGTGGCGTCGCCGCGGATGCCGGCCTCGGCGTCGACCGCGAAGCGGTTCGCGCCGCTCTTCTCGAGCACGAGGTCGGCGCCGTATTTCGCGCGCAGCGACTGGAGCGCCGCGTCGATCGCCTCGAGCAACGGGCGCTGCGCGGTCGAGTCGAGCGCCGAGTCGCGGGTCGCGAGCAACAGCACCGCCCAGCGCCCGTCGCGCGTGGTGAAGGCGCCGTCCTGACTCGCGAGCGGCGGCTCGCCCGCGCGCAGTCTCTCGCTCTGGCGCGCGAACGCGCCCAGCGGGTCCTCGGGCACGATGCGCTTGAGCAAGGTCGACATGGGCAGCGCGAGCGAGCTGCGCACGCGCTCCGCCTGGACCTTCAGCCCCCGGTCGGAGAGCAGCGCGGGCAGCTCCTGCTCGGGCGCCTGCGACAGGAAGTACAGGCGCTTGGGGAAATACAGCTCGTACACGCTGCGCAGGAGCTCGGGGTCGGCGCCCGCGCGCAGCCAGGCGACCTCGGGGTTCGCGCGCAGTGTCTCGGCCAGCTCGCGCGCGGCCGCCACGGCGCGCGACGGGTCGTCGGCCGAGAGCGTGAGCACCATGGTGCGCGCCAGGTCGCTGCGCGCGAGCTCGCGCGAGATCTGCGCCAGCTCCGCGCCGTGGCCGTCGGGCATGAAGTTCAAGATGTCGGTCGAGAAGTCGAGCCCGCGCACGCCGTACAGCGCGAGCGCGGCGCACAACAGCGCCCAGGCGCCGAGCCGGACGCCGCGACTCACTTCGCCGCCCCGGCTCCGAACACCGCACGCGCCTCGTCCTCGCCGAACTCGTGCGCGACGTCGATCTTGTCGAAGAAGGTCTGCGTGCGGTCGCCGTCGCTCTCGAGCACCTCCATCTCGCGCATCTCGGCGCCGTCGCCGCGCAGCGTGATGGAGCGCAGGAACTGGTCCAGCGGCGAGTGTCTGGGCGAGAGCGCGAGCTGCCAGCGCGAGCCGTCGGCGTGGAAGTCGAGCTGGTAGATCGACTCGAGCGCCGCGCGGTCGCCGCGCCACAGCACCATCAGGTTGTCGGCGAACGCGCGCGCGACCGGGTTCTCCGACAGGTCCACGTCGCTGCCGCCCGCGGCGTCGCGGAAGCTCATGCGCCCGCCGTCGAGCACGAGCTTGGTCTCGGCCGGCTCGCGCGTGACCCGCGCCAGCCGGTCGGGCGGCGCGAAGTACAGCGTGCCGCGCGACTCGAGCGGCGCGTCGAGCAGCTTGAGCGTCTTCACTTCGTGGAACTCGGCCACCACGCCGTGCGTGGCGCGCATGTGACTCAGCAGGTCCTCGAGCGTGAGATCGCGTGCCGGCTGGGCCGGCTCGGCGGCCAGCGCGGCGAGCGCCGCCAGCGCCAGGCACAGGCGGCGTGCGCTCATGGCTGCGGGAAGGGATCCAGCGGCAGCGTGCGCGCGCGCACGAGGTCGGCCACGCGCGCGATGTCGACGTCCTGCCGGCGGTCGGCCGAGAGCGTCGGCACGTGCTTGCGCACCGCCGTGAGCAGGCGCTGGGTCGCGGCGCTGCGCGCGCCTCCGCGCAGGTCGACCGCCTGACACACCGCGAGCAGCGCGATCGACGCCACCGCCTCGGTCAGGTCGAGGATGCGCAGACACTCGCGCGCGGCGATCGAGCCCATCGACACCTTGTCCTGGTTGTGCGACTCGGTGCTGCGGCTGAACGACGCCGCAGGCATGGTGAGCTTCAGCGCCTCGGCCGCGAGCGCCGAGGCGGTCACCTGCATGCCCTTGAAGCCGTGGTGCGAGCGGTTGCCGCCCTCGTCGACCGAGATCAGCTCCGCGGGCAGGCCCTCGCTGGTCTCGGGCCGGCACAGGAGCGAGATCTGGCGGTCCAGGAGGTCGGCGACGCTGGCCACGGCGGCCTTCAGCCCGTCGAGCGCGAAGCACAGGTGACCGCCGTAGAAGTTCCCGCCGTGGAGGATCTCGCCCGTGTCGCCGTCGACCAGCGGGTTGTCGTTGGCGCCGTTCAGCTCGATCTCGAGGATGCCGCGCGCCAGCTCGGCCGCGTCGTACAGCACGCCGACCACGTTGGGCGCGCAGCGGATCGAGTAGCGATCCTGCAGCCGCGCCGGGGCCGGGGCGGGGCGCGCCGGGTCGTAGCCCAGGTGGTCGCGGATGCGCCGCGCCGCGCGCACCTGGCCCGCGTGGGGCTTCCAGGCGGCGATGCGCGCGTCGAAGTGCCGCGGGTTGCCGCGCGTGACCTCGCTCGCGATCGCCGTGATCGCGCAGGACAGGTCGGCCAGGTCGACGGCGCGCTCCCAGGCCACCGCGCCCAGCCCGGTCATGAAGCTCGTGCCGTTCACCAGCGAGAGCGACTCCTTGGGCTCGAACTCGAGCGCCTCGACGCCCAGTGACTCGAGCGCCTCCGCCGCGTCGATGATGCGCCCGCGCAGCCGCACGCGCCCTTCGCCGGCCAGCATGCCGGCCAGGTAGGACAGCGGCGCGAGGTCGCCGCTCGCGCCCACCGAGCCGAGCTCCGGAATGCGCGGCAGGCAGCGCGCCTCGAGCAGCTCGCACAGCCGGTCGAGCACGAGCCCGCGCACGCCCGAGTGACCCGACGCGAGCGACACGATGCGCGCGCTCATCACCGAGGCCGACTCGAGCTCGCCCAGCGCCGCGCCGACGCCGGTGCCGAGCATGCGGAACAGGTTGCGCACGAACTCGCCGCGGTGCTCCGCGTCGATCGTGTTGGTCACCGAGGCGCCCACGCCCGTGGTCACGCCGTACACCGACTCGCCGCGCGCGACCGCTTCGCCGACCACCGCGTGCTCGGCCTCGAGCCGGGCGCGGTACTCGGGTCGCGTGGAGATCTGCGCGCGACGCGTGCCGCGCGCCATCGCGAGGAACTCTTCGAGGTAGATCGGTGCCGAACCGATTTCGAGCGTGTCGAAAGCCATGCGCCTAGGTGTAAACAAAGCGGAAGGCACGCGCTAAGCTGCGAGCCGCGCCCCCCGCTTGGAAGGAGTGAGCAGATGTTCAGGATCCAGACCGCGATCGTCGCGGGTCTCTCGATCGCCGTCCTCGTCGGGTGCGCCCACCGGAACGAGAGTGCGCCCGCTTCGTCGAGCTCGTCCTCGTCCGCGAAGCCGGCGCCCGCACAGCAGGCCGAGCCCGCGGCGAAGCCGATCCCGAAGGGTCACCCGTTCGCGAAGATCCAAGAGGGCATGTCGGACGCCGACGTGAAGAAGATCCTCGGCGACCCGAGCGACCGCCACGAGTACATCACGGGCAAGGCGTTCATCCCGCACTACTACGGCTCCGACACGTCGCGCAGCGAGTGGATCTACAAGGGGAAGGGATCCATCGTGTTCTCGCGCAACCGCTACAGCGGAAACCTGTCGGTGGTCGAAGTCCTGTACGATCCCTCCAAGTAGGCTTTTCCCGAGAAACGGCGATCGTTTACAGTGCGGAGCGCGCGGTGTTAGACTCGGCGCGGTGCGACCTTTCGGGGGGGAGGCTTCGAAGGAGCATGCGCTCGCGCCCTCAACCCACGAGGTTGGAGACCCTCTCGCGCGCGCTCCGCACCGGCGTCGCCTTCGCCGTGTTCGGCCTGGGGAGCTTGTGGCTCGCGTTCGCATGGCTGCCGCTGCGGCGCAGGTTCGACCACAAGGCGGAGCCGTGGCGGCGCGCGCAGCTCGGAATCCACCGGCTGTTCCGCTTCCACTCGGGGCTGATGGAGCGGCTGGGCCTGATCGGAGTGACCTGGGTCGGCGCCGAGGCCCTCGACAGGCCGGGGCCGAAGATCATTGTCGCCAACCATCCGTCGCTGATCGACGTGGTGCTGATCATCGCGCGGCTGCCGCAGGCCGACTGCATCATCTCGAGCGACCGCGCGACGAACGCCTTCCTCGGCGGCTCGGCGCGGGCCGCGGACTACATCGCAAATGACTCCGGGGTCGAGGTCGTGCGCGAGGCCGCGCGCCGCCTGCGCGAGGGGCGGACCCTGGTGGTCTTCCCGGAGGGCACGCGGACCCCGGAATCGGGCGAGCTGGGCCACTTCCAGCGCGGGGCCGCCCACATCGCGCTCGCCTCCGGCTTGGATATGCTTCCCATTGAAATCAGCGTCGAGCCGCGCATGCTCATGAAGGGGCAATCGTGGTATCACGTTCCGCCACGGGCGGGACAATACACGTTGCGGGTGGGCGAGCCGGTGGTCGCGAAGAAGTACCTCGACGGCAGCGAGTCGTCGGTCATGGCGGCTCGCAAGCTGACGCGGGCGTTGCGGGCGCGTTTCGCGAGGGGGAGCACAACAGATGCAAGCCATTAGCGGGTTGGAGTCGGAGCTGAAGCGGCTCATTGTCGAGGCGCTGGTGCTCGAGGACATCGCACCGGACGAGATCGAGAGCGAGGCCCCACTGTTCGTCGAGGGTCTCGGGCTCGACTCGATCGATGCGCTCGAGCTGGCCATGGCCCTCGAGGAGCGCTTCGGCGTGAAGATCGAAGACGACCCGGACGAGAATCGCCGCATCTTCGCCTCGGTGCGAAGCCTCGCGGAATTCGTGAACTCACAGCTCGCCCACTGACGAGCTGGCTCGGCCAGGAGAGAACCGTGCCCCCCGCAGTTCCGACCTCGCGACAAGAGATCCAGGCGCGTCTGCTCGCGATCCTGACGCGCGAGTTCGACATCGACGCAGCCGAGATCTCCCCGGAGACCGACCTGCAGGACGATCTCGACTTCGACAGCCTCGACGGCGTGGCGCTGGCCGGCTGGATCGAGGAGGAGACCGGCCTCGCGCTCTCGGACGGCGACATCGAGCAGATGCGGACGATCGGCGAGATCGTGGAGCTCGTGCACGAGCGCGTGAGCACGGCGAGGCGCGCCTGAGGCGCTGCGCGTCGTGAGCGACCCCACTGCCGCGCCGCGCTTCGTCCCGCTCGGGGAGCTACTCGCCGCGGGCCGCGACCCGCGCGCGCTGGTCGCTTTCTCGCGCGGGGGCGAGCGCACCTTCGCCGACTTCGCGGGCCGCGTGGCAGCGCTCGCGCAGGCGCTCAGCGCGCGGCGCGCCTCGCGCTGGCTCTTGTTCTCGGAGGACAGCTACGCGTTCGCGGTCGGGCTGTTCGCGCTGGCCCACGCCGGGGCGCGCGCGCTGATCGCCCCCAATCGCCAGAGTCAGACGCTCGCGGAGCTGGCGCTGCACGCCGAGGGAGCGCTGGTCGACCCGGGCATCGGCGAGTCGGAGCTCGCGCGCCTGCCGCGGCTCGACCCGCTGGGCGCGGAGCCCGAGCGCGCGCCGCGCTTTCGAGCGCTCGACCCGGCGCAGGGGCTCGCGGAGCTCTCGACCTCGGGCACGACCGGGCCGGGCAAGGCGGTGCCCAAGGCGCTGGGTCACCTCGATCGCGAGGTCGCGGTCCACGAGCAGCTGTTCGGCGCGCGCCTCGGGCCGCGCACGCGCGTGTTCGCGACCGTGTCACACCAGCACCTGTACGGGCTCTTGTTCCGGCTCTTGTGGCCGCTCGCCTCGGGGCGCGCGTTCTGCTCGGAGACCTTCCTGCACCTGGAGGAGCTCTTCCCGCGCATGCGCGAGGCCGGTGAGTTCGCGCTGGCGACGACGCCGGTGCACCTGCGCCGCATGCGCGCCGACGCCGAGCTCCCGAGCCTGCGCGCGGGCGTGCGCGCGGTGTTCTCGTCGGGCGGGCCGCTAGACCTCGACGTGGCGCGCGACGTGGCCGAGCGGCTGGGCCAGGCGCCGCTCGAGATCTTCGGCTCGACGGAGACCGGCGGCGTGGCGTGGCGCGCGCAGGACGTGGCCGGTGAGTCGGCCGCCTGGCGCGCGTTTCCGGGAGTCACACTGGCGCTCGAGCCCGCGGAGCAGCGGCTCAGCGTGCGCTCGCCCTACGTGAGTCAGGGCTCGACCACGGGCGCCGGCGACCTGCAGGAGCTCGTGATGGGCGACCGCGCCGAGCTCGTGCCGGGCGGGTTCCAGCTGCTGGGCCGCGCGGACCGGATCGTGAAGGTCGGCGAGAAGCGGCTGGCGCTGCCCGAAATGGAGTCGCAGCTGCGGGCGCACCCGTGGGTCGCGGACGCGGCGCTGCTGGCCTTCGACGTCTCGGGCGACGCGCGCGTGGGCGCGGTGCTGGCGCTCAGTGACTCGGGCGAGGCGGCGCTCGCGGAGCGCGGCCGGCGCGTAGTCGGCGCGAGCCTCGCGGAACACCTCGCCGACTACTGGGACCGGGTGCTCCTGCCGCGGGCCTGGCGCTACGTGGACGAGCTGCCGCGCGACCCGCAGGGCAAGACCTCGCGCGCGGCGCTCCTGGCGCTGTTCGAAGAGGGCACAGAGCGCGGCGCCGTGCTCGCGCCCGTGCTGCTCGGCGAACGGCGCGAGGCGCGCAGCCTCTCGCGCGAGCTGCGCGTGCCGCCGGACCTGGCCTTTCTCGACGGCCACTTCCCGAGTCACCCGGTGGTGGCCGGCGTGGTGCAGGTGCACTGGGTGATGCTGGCCGCGCGCGAGCTCGTCGGCCCCGGCTTCCGCGCGCGCTCGATCGAGGGCCTGCGCTTCCGCGAGCTGTTGCTGCCCGGCCAGGCCTTCACGCTCGAGCTCGAGCTCTCGGCGGCGGGTGACTCGCTCGGCTTCCGCCTGCAGGACGGGGCGCGCGTGTTCTCGTCGGGCAAGGTGGTGCTGCGGTGAGGCCGTGCGCGCTGATTCCCTGCTACGAGCACGGCGAGCCGCTGCGCGGCGTGCTCGAGTCGATCGCGCCGTTCGACCTGCCGTGTCTCGTGATCGACGACGGCAGCGGCCCCGACACGCTGCGCCGGCTCGACGCGATCGAGCGCGAGCTGCGCTTCGTGCGCGTGGAGCGATTGGTCCCCAACCGCGGCAAGGGCGCGGCGCTGAAGCGCGGCTTCCGGCTCGCGGCGGACCTGGGCTTCACGCACGCGATCACGCTCGACGCCGACGGCCAGCACGAGGTCGCGAAGATCCCCGCGTTCCTCGAGGCCATGCGCAAGGACCCCGACGCCATGGTGCTGGGCGAGCCGGTCTTCGACGCCAGCGCCCCGCGCTCGCGCATCTGGGCGCGCCAGCTCTCGCGGGTCGCGATCTGGCTCGCCACGCTCTCGTTCGACGTGCGCGACCCGCTGTGCGGCATGCGCGCCTTCCCGCTGTCGCTCGCGCTCGAGGTCGCGCGCGCAGGCGTCGGGAACCGCATGGAGTTCGATCCCGAGTTCGCGGCGCGTGCCGTGTTCGCGGGCGCACCGGTGCGCAACGTGCCCGTGCGCGTGGTCTACCCGCCCAACGGTCTCTCGCACTTCGACGTGGGCCGCGACTTCCCGGTCATGGGCGCGACCTACCTGCGCCTGTGGCTGGGCATGCTCGCGCGCGCGCCGCAGCTCATGCGCCGCTGGAGTGAGTCGTGACTGCGCCGTCGGCCTGGGCGCAGAAGAGCGAACGCGGCAATTGGGGCTGGCTGCGCTTCGGGCTCTGGTCGTACCGCAAAGGCGGCCGGCCGCTGCTCATGCTGGTGCTGGTGCCGATCACGGCCTACTTCGTGGTGCTCGACGCCGTGTGCCGGCGCTCGTCGCGCGAGTGGCTGCGCACGGCGTTCGCCACCCCCGCGGGCCGCGCCGCGCTGCACCGGCGGCCCGGCCTGTTCCGGACCTGGCGGCACGTGTTCGGCTTCTCGGGCGTGGTGGCCGACCGGATGATCCTCTGGGCCGGCGGCGGCGACGCGTTTCACATCGATCACCGCGGCGGCGAGCGCCTGCTCGAGCTGGCCAGCCAGGGCCGCGGCGCCATCCTGGTGGGCGCGCACCTGGGCAGCTTCGACATGCTGCGGCTGATCGCGGGTCAGTACGGACTGCGCGTGAACGTGCTGATGTTCACCGAGCACGCGGAGCGCGTGAACCAGTTCTTCGAGTCACTCGGCGGCGGCAGCCGCGTGCGCGTGATTCCGGTGGACCCGGGCTCGGTCCAGAGCGCGTTCGAGGTCAAGGCATGTCTCGAGCGCGGTGAGTTCGTGGGCATCCTGGCGGACCGCGTGCACCCGGGCGGCCGCGAGCGGCCCGTGGCGCTGCCCTTCGCCGGCCGGCCCGCGGCCTTTCCGCTCTCGCCGTTCCTGCTGGCGGTGGTGCTCGGTGCGCCCGTGTTCCTGTCGCTCTGCCTGTGCACGGGCTGGCAGCGCTACTTCGCGGTGACCGAGCCGCTGTTCGAAGGCGGGCGCGTGCCGCGCGACATGCGCGAGAAGGCGGCGCAGGAGCTGCTCGAGGCCTGGGTGCGCCGGCTCGAGCACTACGCGCTCGAGAACCCGATGCAGTGGTTCAACTTCTACGATTTCTACGGCGACGGCCTGCGCGCGCTCGAGCTCGCGCCGTGAGCGCCTTGCCCCCGCTCGACCGCCTGCTGCCGCAGACCGGGCCCATGCGGCTCCTGTCTCACGTGGTCTCGCACACGCGCGCGGAGACCGTGTGCGCGGTCGATCGCTCCGGGTCCGAGCTGTTCCGCGATCCGAGCGGCAGCGTGCCGTCGTGGGTCGCGCTCGAATACATGGCGCAGTGCGTGTGCGCGCTCGGCATGCTGCTCGACGGGCTCGACACGCCCAAGCCGGGACTCCTGGTCGGCGCCAAGCGCCTGGTGCTGCACGTCGACGAATTCGCGCCCGACGAGTCACTGCTGGTGCACGCGCGCATCCTGCAGCGCATCGGGCGCCTGGCCTCGCTCGAGTGCGAGCTGCGCGCCGGTGGTGAGCTGCTCGCCGAGGGGACGCTGTCGGTGTTCGTGCCCGACGCGCTGCCGGGAGTCGGCGGGTGACTCGCCGGGCGCTGGTGACCGGCGCGAGCCGCGGGATCGGCCGCGCCTGCGCGCTCGGCCTCGCGCGCGCCGGCTTCGACGTGGCGCTCGGCTTCCAGAAGAACGCCGAGGCGGCGCAGGCCGTCGAGAAAGAGCTGCGCGCGCTGGGGCGGGAGGCCGCGCTCGTGCCGTTCGACGTGGCCGATCGCGCCGGCGCGGCGGCGGCGCTCGAGCGCGACCTCGCTGCGCACGGCCCGTACTGGGGCGTGGTGCTCGCGGCGGGCATTCACCAGGACGCGGCCTTCCCGGCGCTCTCGGGCGAGGCCTGGGACCGCGTGATCGGCGCGAACCTGGGCGGCTTCTTCAACGTGCTGCGCCCGCTGGTCATGCCGCTCGTGCGGCTGCACGACGGCGGGCGGATCGTGGCCATCTCCTCGGTGGCCGCGCTCGCGGGCAATCGCGGGCAGGTGAACTACGCGGCCTCGAAGGCGGGTCTGCACGGGGCGACCAAGGCGCTCGCGCTCGAGCTCGCCAAGCGCGCGATCACGGTGAACTGCGTCGCGCCGGGGCTGGTCGAGACCGAGATGCTGGCGGGCGCGCCGGTCGACGAGCTGCGGCGCATGATCCCGATGCAACGGCTCGGCCGGCCCGATGAGATCGCCTCGCTCGTGGTGTATCTGTTCTCGGAAGGCGCAGGCTATCTCACGGGCCAGGTGATCTCGGTGAACGGGGGCATGATTTGAAGGCGGCGCAGGCGACCGACGTCGACGTCGCGATCATCGGCGGCGGGCTCGCGGGCAACCTGCTCGCGCGCCAGCTCACGCGCAGTGCGCCCGGGCTGCGCATCGCGCTGTACGAGAAGTCGCGCGAGACCCACTGGAAGGTCGGTGAGTCGGTGGTCGAGATCGGGAGTCACTACCTGGTCAAGCGCCTCGGCTTGTCGCGCTACCTGTACGACCGGCACTTCCCGAAGAACGGCCTGCGCTACTTCTTCGACGACGAGCGGCGCTCGCTCCCGCTGTGGGAGATGAGCGAGATCGGGCCGGTGAACCTGCCGTTCCACCCCTCGTTCCAGATCGACCGCATGCGGCTCGAGAGCGACCTGCTCGCGTCGAACCAGCGCGCGGGCGTGCACGTCGAGCTGGGCGTGCGCGCGCGGCCGCTCGAGGTCGGCAGCGGCGGCGCGCCGCACGTGCTGGAAGTCAGCGGCGCAGGCTCCGCGCGCCGGGTCAGCGCGCGCTGGCTGGTCGACGCGGCGGGCCGCGCCGACGTGCTGGCGCGCGCGGTCGGCTTGCGGCTGCGCGAAGACACGCACCGCCTGGGCTCGGTGTGGGGCCGCTTCGAGGGCGTGGCCGACGTGGACGACCTGGGCCCGGAAGCCTGGCGTGCGCGCGTGCGGCACTCCTCGCGCTTCCTGTCGACGATCCACTTCTTCTACCCGGGCTACTGGATCTGGTTCATCCCGCTGCACGACGGAGTCACGAGCGTCGGAGTCACCGGCAAGACCGGCTTCGAAGAGCGCGCGCTGCGCACGCCGGAAGGCTTCCGCCGCTTCCTCGACGGCCACGCCGCGGTGGCCGACCTGCTGCGCGATGCCAAGGCGCTCGACCAGGGCAGCTACACGCAGATCGCGTACTCGACCGAGCGCTACTTCTCGCGCGACCGCTGGGGACTCACCGGCGAGGCGGCGACCTCGGCCGACCCGCTGTACAGCCCGGGCACCGACTTCATCGCGCACGAGAACGACTTCCTGTCGGAGCTGATCCGGCGCGACTTCGAGGGCGAGGATCCGGCCGAGCTCGCCGAGCGCACCGACCTGTACGACCGCTTCATGGCCTTCCGGCACGAGGCCACGCTCTCGCTGTACCGCAACCTGTACGAGACCTTCGGCAGCTTCGAGCTGGGCAAGCTGAAGTGGGACTTCGACATCGGCTGCTACTACAACCTGTGGGTGACTCCGTACGTGCGCGACGAGCACCTCGACCCGCGCTGGCTGCGCCGCCAGCTGCGCATGGCGCCGCTGATCCTGCGCGCGCTGGGCAACTTCAACGGCTTGTTCGGCAAGGTCGCCGAGTCACTCAAGCGGCGCGGCGAGTTCTACCGCAAGAACCGCGGCGAGTTCACGCCCGGCCTCGACCACCTCGACTTCCTGCAGCGCGTGGGCACGCCGCGCACGCGCCGCGAGGTGCTGGAGAAGACCGAGGCGATCTTCAACGACGTGCGCCGGCGCGCGCTCGCGCTCCTGGGCCCCGACGCGCGCCACGCGCCCGAAGAGCAGCTGCCGCTGTCGGCGCTGCTCTCTGCCGAGTCCCTTGACTGACTATCGCCTGGCCCGCGCGGCGCTCCTCGCGGGGCTCGCCTTCGCCGCGATCGCGATCGGCTTCCCGCTGTTCGCCGAGTGGGTGATCGGCCGCTTCGGCGTGCGCGCGCTGGCGGCGACCATGATCGGCGTATCGCTCTTGTGTCTGCGGCCGGTGAGCTCCGCGCTGCCCAGCGAGCTGTCATTCCGCACGCTCGACACCGCGGGGCTGTTCGCGCTGGCCGCCGCTGCACTCGCCACCGGCGAGCGCACGTTTCTCTTGCTCTTGCCCGCGTGGCTGTATCTCGCGCTGGCGCGCATCGCGCTCGCCAGCCTGCGGGGCGGCGGCTCGGCGATCGAGCGCTTCGTGCGCCAGATGCAGCCCTACGCGCCCGACTTCATCCGGCCCTACTGCCGGCAGGTGACTCTCTTGTGGGCGGGCCTGTTCGCCGCGAACGCGCTCGCGATCGCGGCGCTCGCGCTGTTCGCGCCGCTCGGCTGGTGGCACGCCTGGACGGGCTGGGTCACGTGGGCCGCGTTCGCGGCGATCACCGCCGTGGAGTTCGTGGTGCGCAAGGCGCACTTCCGCATCTACGACGGCGGCCCGATCGACTCACTCTTCGAGCGTGTCTTCCCCGCCGAGCGCACCGAGATGGGCCGCCGGGCCAGCGCCTACAAGCTAGAGATGCGCCGCTCGCTGGGCATGCCGGAGCGCCGCCACTAGACGCGCGTCCAGCGCGCCCGGTTGGCGCGGTTCGGCTGCTCTAGTGACTCGTCGCCCGAGAGCCACCAGCGCAGGAACTCGAGCGCGGGCGGCCACGGCGGGGGGAGCAGGGTGCCGGTGCGACCCTGGGACGCGAGCTCGAGATCGAGGCCGGGCCCGCTGCCCGGCGCCGCGATCTGCACCGCGAGCGCGTAGGGCGTCGCGGCCTCGGCGACGAGCGGCGCGAAGGTGTCGGCGAGCGGCACGTCGCCGATCACCACCAGTACCGGCTCCGACGGGTCGCGCTCCAGGAAGCACAGCGCCTCGAGCCAGGCTGCGGTCCAGCTGTCCTCCTGGGCCGAGAGCGAGCTCGACGCGGCGCGGTTGCCGGCGGCGATGGAGAACAGACCGGCCTGGGCGTTGTGCACGGTGTGACTGAAGGTCGCGGGCGAGAGCTTCTCGCGCCGCACCACGTTCTCGAGCAGGCCGATCGACTCGTTGATGCTGCCGTGGCGCGACGAGAACACCGTGCGCAGGCGCGCCAGCTCGTCGGGCTCGGCGGCGCCGAACGCGGCCGTGAGCATGGTCCGGGTGAGCGGCGTGCAGCGGCGGCGCAGCATGGCGGGCAGGAACTTGGCGTCGGGTGCGCCCGTCGCGGGCAGCGGCGCGGGTGACTTGGCCCAGGCCTCCCAGGCCGCGGCCGAGTCGAGGCCCGGCGCCCAGGCGGACCAGCGCAAGAGGGAGGCCTTCACGGCGAGTCACTCCGGCCCAGGATCAGCGTGCAGTTGTTGCCGCCGAAGCCGAACGAGCTCGTCATCACGGCGCTGCGCGGGCCGAACACGGCGCGCGCGCCTTTCTCGGTGAGTCGGATGGGCGCCAGCTCGGGGTCGCGCGCGCCGTCCCACACGTGTGGCGGCAGCGCGGCCTCGCCGGCGCGCATTTCGGCCAGCACGAGCCAGCAGAACGCCGCCTCGATGGCTCCCGCCGCGCCCAGCGTGTGACCGACCAGCGGCTTGGTCGAGCTGCACGGCAGCTCGCTGCCGAGCACGCGCGCCACCGCCGCCGACTCCATGGCGTCGTTCTGCGGCGTGCCCGTGCCGTGCAGGTTGAGATAGGCGATGTCGGCGGGAGTGAGTCCCGCGTCGGCGAGCGCACCCTGCATGGCGGTCTCGGCGCCACGGCCTTCGGGGTCGGGCGCCGACATGTGGTGCGCTTCGCTCGAGTCACCGACGCCCAGCAGCTGGATGCCGCCCGGCTCGCGCGTCACCAGGAAGAGCACGCCCGCCTCGCCCAGGGTGAGCCCGTCGCGGTTGCGGCTGAAGGGGTTGGTGACTCCCGCCGAGAGCGCGCCGAGCGCCGCGAAGCCGTTGGTCGTGAGCCCGCACAGCGAGTCGGCCGCGCCCGAGATCACGGCGTCGCACAGACCCAGGCGGAGCAGCGAGCGCGCCGAGGCGAGCGCGCGCGCGCCCGACGAGCAGGCGGTCGACAGCGTGTAGGCGGGGCCGCGCGCGCCGGCGGCTTCGGCCACGAAGCGCGCGAGCCCGCCGAACTCGAGCTGGTCGTAGTGGAACTCGTGCGCGAGCACGCCCGTGCGCTCGCGGTGCGCGATCGCGGCCTCGGCGTCGCCCACGCCCGAGGTGCTGGTGCCCACGACGACCCCGACCCGCCCCTGGCCGAAGCGCGCGATGGCCGCGCTCACTTCGCCGCGGATGGCTTCCAGGGCCGCGAGCGCGAGCCGATTGTTGCGGCAGGCGAAGCGTTCCAGGTTCGGCGGGATCTCGGGCAAGGTCTCGTTCACCGCGCCCAGCCAGAGCGACCGCTCCGGCACGAGTGACTCGTTCAGCGTGAGCCGCGTCGCGTCACCCGCCGCGAGCCGTGCCGAGACCTCTTCCAGCGCGCCGCCGAGCGCGCTGACCTGGCCCAGCGCCGTGAGTCTGCAGGGAGGGCGGCTCATCCCACCCCGGCCACCTTCGGCCGGCGCTCGAACCAGGGCTGCGCCGCCTCGAGCTGGCCCGCCAGCCGGAACAGAGTGGCTTCGTCGCCGAAGCGCGCGCCGAACTGCACGCCGATCGGCATGCCGTCGGACGCCGTGCCCAGCGGCACGCTCATCGCCGGGTTGCCCGCAGCGTTGAACAGCGACGTGTAGCCGACGCAGCGCGAGAGCCGCGCGCCGTAGGCGGCGTCCGGCGTGTTCGAGAGCGCGAGCTCGCCGATGCGCGCCGTCTGCATGGCCATGGTCGGCGTGAGCAGCACGTCGAAGCGCGTGAAGAAAGCTTCGAACGCCCGCGACAGCGCGTGGATCGTCTTCACCGCGCGCGCATAGTCCGCGGCCGTGGCGGGCCGCGCCGCCAGGACCAGCATCAGGGTCACCGGCTCGAGCAGGTCGGGGCCGAGCGTCTTGCCCTGCGCGGCCGCCGCGTCCTCGGTCACCGCCTGGATGTTCGCGCCCATCAGCACCTGGGTCGCGCGGCCCAGCGCCGCGCGGTCGAAGCCGAACGACGCCTCTTCGACCTTGTGACCCAGTCCCTCGCACAGGCGCGCCGCGTCGCGCGCGGCGGCGGCGCACTCGGGGTCGGTGGGTGCGCCGTTGAAGGTCTCGGTCTGCAGGGCGATGCGCAGGCTGCCGGGCGCGCGAGTCACCTCCTCGAGGTAGGGCCGCGCGGGCGCCGGAGCCTGGTAGGGCGCGCCGAGGTCGGGGCCCTGCGTGGCGTCGAGCAGCGCCGCGCTGTCGCGCACCGAGCGAGTCACCGCGTGCGCCGTGCTCATGCCGCCCCAGCCCTCGCCGGAATGCGGGCCCATGGGATTGCGCGCGCGCGTGGGCTTCAGGCCGAACAGCCCGCAGCACGCCGCGGGAATGCGGATCGAGCCGCCGCCGTCGCTCGCGTGCGCCGCGGGCAGGATCCCCGCCGCCACGGCGGCGGACGCGCCCCCGGACGAGCCACCCGAGGTGCGCTCCAGGTTCCATGGGTTGCGCGTGGCGCCGAACAGGATCGACTCGGTCGTGGCCGTGGCGCCGAGCTCGGGCGAGGTCGTGCGGCCGAAGATCACCAGGCCCGCGCGCCGGTAGCGCGCCACCAGCTCGCTGTCGACGTCCGACACGTGCTGGGCGAACAGCCGCGAGCCGAAGGTGAGTCGCTCGCCCGCCAGGTGCGCGTGCAGGTCCTTCAGCAGGAAGGGCACGCCCCGGAACGGCCCCGCGGGCGGCGCTTCGCGCAGCTCCTTGCGCGCCCGCGCCTCCCACAGCATGTGCACGGCGTTCAGGGCCGGGTTCCGAGCGGACACACGCGCCAGCGCCGCGTCGAGCAGCTCGTCCGGACTCACCTCGCCCTTGCGCACCAGCTCCGCCAGGCCCAGGGCGTCGTAGCTCTCGTATTCCCGCATCGGGCAATTCTAACCGGTTATTCCCTTTGGTAGATTCCCGGGCCCTCCGATTCGTGAGGAGCCGGTGGAGCGCCAGAAACCCGATACCGAGACCAACGAGATCGCCCTCTATCTGCGCACCGTGTACTCGCTGTTGCGCAGCACGGGCGAGGTCCGGGTGCGCGCCTTCGAGGAGGCGCACTCGTTCTCGAATGCCAGTCTGCACGTGGGCGCGCGCGACGCCGCGCCCGACATCGGCGCCTTCGGCTACGCGGCCGCCCGGCTGCCCGAGTGCATGCCGCAGGTGCAGCGCGTGGTGCTGGGCCAGTCCGACGAGACCTTCGCCAACTTCGGCTTCCCGACCCACGCCTGGCGGCGTGTGCGTGCGCGCGGCCGGCGGCGGCTCTTGCGTTGGGACGGCGCGGGCACGCTCGCGGCCTACGTGGCGAGTAACTCCGACATCGACGACCTGATCCCCATCCTGACCGCGTACCAGATCGAGTGGAACAAGATGCACGAGCTGCTCGCGGCGCGCGCGTCTGCCGGTGACCCGGCGGCGAAGCCGGCGGCGGCCGCCGCGCTCGGCATCTCCGAAGCCGATTTCGCGCGCCTGCGCGAGGCCCTGGGCAATGACTCGGAGGCGACGCTGCGGAGCCTGGCCGCGGGCCGGCTCGACCTGCGCGTGCGGCTGCTCGCGGGCTCGTTCTCGGCCTACCAGCGCGCCGCGGAGCAGTGGTGGCAGGGCATCGAGCGCGACTACGTGCGCGACCCGTCCGCGCCGCGCCCGCCGGTGTACTTCGTATCGTCGAACACGCACTCACTCGCCAACCTGCTCGGCGGCTACGCGCTCGCGCACCGCGACGTGATCGTGGCTGCGGCGCGCCGCACCGCGCGCATCGACTTCCTGCCCGAGCTCGAGCGGCAGCTGGCCGACGGCTCGCCTGCCGCGCCGAACCTGTTGTACTTCGCGCTGCGCGACTACATCCACAGCGACCCCGGGGCGCTGGCGCGCGTGCAGCACTGGGACGCGGAATCGGGCATCAGCAACGCCGAGGCCACGGCGCAGATCGACGTGCAGGCGCAGCTGGTCGAGCTGCGCCACGTGCGGCCCGAGCGCCTGGACCCGCGGCTGCGCATGCCGGGCCTCGAGAGACTCGCCGAGAGCGACGCCTGGATCATCAACATCGACTACCCGCTGGGCCTGGCCGCCTACCACCTGCTCGCGCGCGTGGGCCAGGGCGCGGGCCCCCTCTTGGGCGTCTACGTCATGGGCAAGGCGGCGACGCTCAACGGCCAGGTGGGCGACGTGATGATCTCGCGCGTCGTGCACGACGAGCACTCCGACAACACCTACCTGATCCGCAACGCCCTCGGCTTCGAGGACCTCGCGCCCTGGCTCGAGCACGGCAGCGTGCTCGACAACCAGAAGGCAGTCACCGTGCGGGGCGCGTTCCTGCAGAACCCGAACTACATGGGCGTGTTCTACCGCGAGGGCTACACGGTGCTCGAGATGGAGGCGGGGCCGTACCTGTCGGCGATCTTCGAGCTGGTCGACCCGCGGCGACACCCGAACGACGAGGTCGTGGTGCTCTCCGAGCGCACGGGCTTCGCGGTCGGCGTGCTGCACTACGCTTCGGACACGCCGTACAGCCGCCGGCAGTCACTCCTGTCGAAGAGCCTGGGCGCGTTCGGCACGGACTCGACCTACGCCTGCGCGATCGCGATCACGCGCCAGATCCTGGCGAACGAGATCGAGCGGGTGAGTCAGAGGCCGAGGTCGTCGTAGACCGCCTCGAGCACCGGCGCGATGCGCGCGCGGTTCTCGGGCTCGCTGACGAAGCCGTTCCAGGCCAGCGCCACGGCGAGATCGTGCGCGGGGTCGGCGAAGGCGACCGAGCAGCCGAAGCCCGCGTGGCCGAAGGCGCGCGGCGAAGAGCGCGGACCGTACCAGGCCGAGCCGGGCCCGTGTTCCTTGGAGTCGAGCACGAAGCCGAGCCCGCGATTCAAGGTGAGTCCCAGGCCGCGGTCCGAAACGCCGCGCAGCGCGCACGCGCTCAGTGACTCGAGCGTCTCGCCGCGCAAGAGCGGCGCGCCGCCGCCCGCGAGCGCCGCGTAGAACGCCGCCAGCGCGCGCGCCGTGCCCCAGCCGCTGCCGCCGGGCCGGCAGACCGCCATGCCCTCGGCCGACCCGTTCCAGGCCCAGAACTCGTGCGGGCGGGCGATGCGCGCGCGCTGAGCCGCGTAGTCCTCGGCCGACATCCCCACCCAGAAGTCACTCGTGCCCAGCGGCGCGAAGATCGCCTCGCGCACGTAGTCGGAGTAGCTGCGGCCGTCGCGGCGGCGCACGATCTCGCCCAGCACGTACCAGGCCGAGGCCACGTGGTACTCGCAGTCGACGCCGAGCCGGCGGTCCGGCTCCGGCGCCGCCGCGCAGATCTTGGCGAGAATCTCGTCCCAGGTCTCGCGCGACCACTGCCGGTGCGCATTGGGGATGCCCGCGGTGTGAGTCAAGAGATGGCGCAGCGTGATCTCGCCCTTGCCGGCTGCGGCGAACTCGGGCACGTGCGCCGCCACCGGGTCGTTCAAGCCCAGCAGCCCGCGCTCGGCGAGCTGCCCGAGCGCCACGGGCATGAGGGGCTTGGTCGACGACATCCAGAGCACGATCGAGTCCGTGCGCATCGGCGTATCCGGCCGCGCCTGGCCGAGCGCGAGCTCGGCCCGCTCGCCGCGGCGCGCCACCGCGAGCTGCGCGCCCGCGGCGTTCGCGCGCTCGAGCGCCGCGCGCGTGCGCGCAAGCGTCAGCAATTGCGCACGCGCACCCGGTACTCGACCCGCGTCGTGCCGTTCGCCGGCACCGGGACGTGGAAGCTGAAGGTGTTCGCGTCCTCCTTCACGGGCTTGTGACTCGAGCTCACGACCTCCCAGTCACTGCCCGCCGGCTCGATCACGTCGACCTCGACCGCCTCGGTCTTGTGGTTGCGCAGGTCGATCTGCCACGACGACTCGGAGCGGCACTTGTCGATCACCTTGTACTCCATCTGGCGCCGCTCACCGATCACGTCGAAGGCGTCGCCCACGCGGATGCGCAGCTTCTCGTCCTTGGGCGTGTGGTCGATCTGGTCCTCGCCCAGGAACTGGCGCCCGCCGGTCGAGTCGCGCTTGTACACGCGCACGATGCCCTTGGGCAGCGGCATGCCGAGGTGGTCCGACTCCCTGTTCTCGAGCTCGAGACTCACCTCGACCTTCGACGGCAGTGTCTGCCCGCCGAAGGCCGACCCGTACCAGTAGCGCTGGCCGCGGAAGGTGAGCTTCTTCTTGAGCTTCACGCCCGACGCCTCGAGCAGCGCGATCTGCTTCTGCTCGTTCTCGAGCAGCGTCGCCGGGCGCTCGAGCGTGTACAGGTGGTACTCGAACAGGCCCTCTTCCTGGAACGCTGGCGCCGCGGCCTCGGCCTTGGCGTAGGCGCGCATCGGCCTGTCCGCCGGGACGGCGTTCTGCACGCGGTGCACGTCGCCCGCCACGAGCTGCAGCTTCGCGTTCTCGAACTCGGCGCCGCTCCTGTTGTCGAGCGTGACCCAGCCGTTCAGGTCACCGGTCGTGTCGGCCGCGTCGACCACGAGCACGTAGTCGGCCTTCCAGGTCAGGTCCGATGCGAGATAGGAGACCTCGACCTTGGGCTTGTCGCCGCCGCTCTCGAGCAGCCACACGAGCGAGGGATGCGAGATCAGGTTCTTCGGGATCTCGGGGAACGAGATGCGCCCGGGGAAGCCCCAGGTGATCTCGTCGCCGACGCGCAGGATCGGCGGCGGGCCCGCGGAGAGCACGGTCGCCTCGCGTTCCTCGTCGCGGCCCTTGAGCTCGCTCCAGCGCAGCACGCGCACGTTCCGGCCCACGTACTTCTCGAGCAGCTTCTCGGGCGCGAGCAGGTCGTAGCGGTAGTTCTGCTCGAGCACGCGCAGGCTGCCGGGGCCCAGCCCGTGGATCTGCACGGTCTCGGGCTGGATGGTCCTGGCCACGCCCGCGAACTCGAGCTCGGCGCGGCCCTTGGCGAGCGGCAGCGTGCGCGTCTCGCGCACCAGGCCGAAGCCGCTCGAGTACACGGTGACTCCCAGGTCGGCGCGCTCTTCGGGGCTCGAGCGCACGTGGACCGCGGGCGGCTCCTCGGCGGCGGCGGAGAGGGCGAGCAACGAGACACAGAGCAGAGGCGTGAGTCGTTTCATGCCCCGGAAGCTAGCTCGTCGGCCGGGGGATTGAAGTAACCAAATCGTAAATTCGGCGCGGCCTGCCGGATGCGCTCCAAGAGCGCCCGCATGCCCAGGCGCGGCGCGCGCGGGCGGCCGGCGTAGAGCTCCATGTACCAGTCGGGGTCCACGTTCAGGCAGCGCCACTGGATCATGCCCAGGCCGGTTTCGCGCGCGAGCTCGAGCAGTGACTCGGCCTCGTCGGCGCGGTCGCTGATTCCCGGGAACGACAGCAGGTTCAAGGACGTGAACAGCCCGCGCGCGCGCGCCACGCGCAGCGACTCGACCACGTCGGCGAAGCGGTAGGTGCGCGGGCGGTAGTAGGGCGCGTAGGTCTCCTCGCGCGCGCCGTTGGTCGAGACGCGCACGCTGTCGAGGCCCGCGTCGGCCAGCCGGGCCAGCGCGTCGGGCCGGCTGCCGTTGGTGTTCAAGTGCAGCGAGCCGCGGCGCGTGCGCGCGCGGATGGCGCGGATCGCCTGCTCGATGCGCTCGGCCTCGAGCAGAGGCTCGCCTTCGCAGCCCTGACCGAAGCTCACCATGGCGCGCGGCGCGCGTTCCAGGTGGGGCACGGCCAGCTCGAGGATCTCGTCCAGCGTGGGCTTGAAGTCCAGCCGCGTCTGCGGCGAGGGAACGGTGCCCGCGGGCTGCTCCGAGATGCAGCCGAGACAGGCCGCGTTGCACGAGCGCGCCAGCGCGATCGGCGCTTCGAAGCGGCCGAGGAACAGGTTCTGCGCGTTGGGACAGCCCCACTCGAGCGCGCAGCGCTCGCCGTGGTGGCGCACGAGCCGGTTCTCGGGCAGGCGGCGCTTCCAGGCAGTCACCCGGCGCTTCACCTCGTCGCGCGAGAAGGCCTGCGGGTCGTGCTTGGGGTCGTCGTCGACGCGCCGCGCCGCGGCGCAGATGCGCCCGCGGTGCCAACACACGGCGGTGTAGGCGTAGAGGGGGAGCAGGGGCGCGCCGGGCTCGCGCCGGAAGGCGGACAGCGCGAGCGCCGTCCAGCCGGGCGGCAGGAAGGCCGCGACCGCGAGTGAGTCGTCCTGCGCCGCGCGCTTCTCGCCGTCGAACGCCCAGGGCGTCCGCGCGGGCAGGAACAGGAGCTCGCTCGCCTCGGGCAGCGGCACGAGATCGGCGGGGTCCAGCGCGAACAGGTCGTTGCCCGCGCGCGCCGCGGCGCGCAGACCGGGCAGGTCGACGATCTCTCCGGAAGCGTTGGCGACGAGCGGGCGGGGGCCGGCCATGGGCGTTCGAGGTTTGCGAACCTCCGGCCGTTCCGCCGCCCCGGCCCTGCGCTGTCGCGCGCGCGCTGCACCCGGGCACTCGCGCCGGCGCTCGGCGTGGCCCGCACGGCGGGCACGTGGGTTGCTCCAGGGTCCGGCCGAGGAGGACTCATGACCCAGCACGAACGCGCGGACGAGCTGATCCACAACCACGTCGCCGGCGCCGCGGCGGCCGCGGCGATCCCCCTGCCGCTGATCGACCTGGTCGCGGTCACCGCCGTCCAGCTGTCGCTCATGCGGCGCCTGGGGCGCCTGTACGGCGCAGAGGTCGGCGTCGACGCGGCCGGCGCCGTGGGCGTGGGCCTGTTCGGCGCGCTCCTGCCGCGCGTGGCGGCGAGCGCGCTCAAGATCCTGCCCGGGATCGGCACGATCGGCGGAGCGGTCGCGCAGTCGGCGCTCTCGGGCGCGACCACCTGGGCGCTCGCACAGTCCATGCGCGACCGCCTCGAGCGCGGCGCGCTCGACCCCGACACGCGCGCGCACTCCGACGTGACCCGCAGCCTGGCGCGCGCGGAGCGGCTGCGCCGCCGCGGTCTGCTCACGGAAGAGGAATATCTCCGGACGCGCGACGAGTTGTTGTCGGCGCTCTAGCCGACTCTGCGGGCCAGCTCGGCGAGTGAGTCGAGCCGCGGCAGCGCCTTGTCGCTCGCCTCGGGCGGGACCATGAACACCGCCCGCGCGGCGCCGTTCTCGCGCAGCGCCTCGAGCTCCTTCTGGTCGGGCGCCGCGGCGAAGATCGTGAGCTCGAGTGACTTCCGGCGGCCGGCGTCGTCTGCCGCCTGCCAGAATTCGGGCAGGCGCTTCACCAGGTGCTTGGGGATGTGGATCGGCATCCAGCCGTCCCCGTACTCGATGGCGCGCCGCGCGCCGCCGGGCCAGCCGCCGCCGACCAGCAGCGGCGGGTGCGGCTTCTGCACGGGCTTGGGCCAGGCCATGATCGGCTCGAAGTCGACGAACTTGCCGTGGTACTCGGCCTTGGACTGGGTCCAGATCTCCTTCATGGCCGCCACGCGCTCGCGCATGAGCGAGAGCCGCGTCTTGTACACGGTGCCGTGGTCTTCCATCTCCTCGGCGTTCCAGCCCGCGCCGATGCCGAACAGGAATCGACCGTTCGACACGCGATCGAGCGTGGCCACGTCCTTCGCGGTCTGGATCGGATCGCGCTGCACCACGAGACACACGCCGGTCGCGAGCTTCAGGTTGCGCGTGACCGCGGCGGCCGCGGCCAGGCCCACGAACGGCTCGTAGACGTCGTAGTACATCTTCGGCAGGTCGCCTCCGCCCGGGAAGGGCGTGCGGCGCGAGGCGGGAATGTGCGAGTGCTCGGGAAACCAGAGTGACTCGAAGCCGCGCGCCTCGCAGGCCGTGGCCAGCTCGGCGGGCTGGATCGAGTAGTCGGTCGGGAACATGGCGATGCCGTATTTCATGGTTCGTTCCTCTAGAAGCGGGCCGTCTCTTCGGGCTCGGCCACGATCTCGTTGCGCAGCTCTCCCAGGCCGTCGATCTCGACCCGCACCACGTCGCCCACCTTCAGGAAGCGGGCCGGCTTCATCGAGACCCCGACACCGGACGGTGTACCGGTCGCCACCACGTCGCCGACCTCGAGCGTGAACGCGGTCGACAGGTGCTCGACCAGCGCGTAGCAGTCGAAGATCAGCTCCTTCGTGTTCGAGCGCTGGCGTTCCTCGCCGTTCACGAAGGTGCGCACCCCCAGGCCGTGCGGGTCGCCGACCTCGTCGGCCGTGGTGAGCCACGGCCCCAGCGGCCCGTGCGTGTCGAACGACTTGCCGATCGTCCAGGTCGGGATGCGCAGCTGCCAGTCGCGCACGGACACGTCGTTCGCCACGAGGTAGCCGGCGATCACTTCGGGCGCGCGGCGGCGCGGCACGTGGCGGCAGCGCTTGCCGATCACGAACGCCAGCTCGCCCTCGTAGTCGAGCGCGCTCGAGACGCGCGGCAGGTGCACCTCGTCGTAAGGGCCCACGACGCAGGTCGACTGCTTGTTGAACAGCGTGGGGAACTTGGGTGACTCGAGCCCGCTCTCCGCCACGTGGTCGGCGTAGTTCAGCCCGATCGCGAGATACTTCGGCGGGCGCAGGATCGGCGACTCGAGCTTGACCTCGGCCAGCGGGATGCGCGCCGCACTGCCGGCCGCGACCTCACCGGCGCGCTGCCGCGCACGCGGGCCGGCCGCGAGAAAGGCGACCAGCTCCCGCGGCAGCTCGGGCGCAGCGGCGGCCAGGTCGACCAGCTCCTCGCCGCGCACGACGCCGATGCGGGTCGAGCCCGCCTGTGTGAACGTCGCCAGCCTCATTCCTGCTCCCCTCCGAGCGAGCGCGGCCAGTATACACTCCGACCGATGGGTGAGATCTCACTGGCCGACGTCCGCGACGCGGCCGACGCGCTGCGTGGCCACGTCGAGCGCACGCCCTGCCTGCACTCGCGCACCCTGTCCGAGATCGCGGGCTGCGAGCTGTGGCTCAAGTTCGAGAACCTGCAGTTCACGGCTTCGTTCAAGGAGCGCGGCGCGCTCAACAAGCTGCGCGCGCTCTCCGCCGAGCAGCGCGCGGCGGGAGTGATCGCGATGTCGGGCGGCAATCACGCGCAGGGCGTGGCCCTGCACGCGCGCCGGCTCGGCATCCACGCCTGCATCGTGATGCCGCGCTTCACGCCCAGCGTGAAGGTCGAGCAGACGCGCGCGCTCGGCGCGGAGGTCGAGCTCGTGGGCGAGAGCGTCGAAGACGCGGCGGCGCGCGCGGCCGAGATACAGCGCGAGCGCGGCGGCGTGTTCGTCCACCCCTACGACGACGCGCAGGTGATCGCGGGGCAGGGGACCGTCGCGCTCGAGATGCTCGAAGACGCGCCGGAGCTCGACGCGCTGGTGGTGCCGGTCGGCGGAGGCGGGCTGATCTCGGGCTGCGCGCTGGCTGCGCGCGCGATCTCGCCGAAGATCGAGGTGTACGGCGTGCAGGCGGCGCGCTTCCCGTCCATGAAGCAGGCGCTGGAAGGCGCGCCGATCCGCTGCGGCAGCTCGACGCTCGCGAACGGCATCGCGGTGAAGGCTCCGGGCTCACTCACTCTGCCGATCGTGCGCAGGCTCGTGCGCGAGATACTGCTGGTCGAGGAGGAGGCGCTCGAGTCTGCGCTCTTGCTCCTGCTCGAGGTCGAGAAGACCGTGGCCGAAGGCGCCGGCGGGGCGGCGCTGGCCGCGCTGCTCGCGCATCCGAGCCCGTTCGCCGGCAAGCGCGTCGGGGTCGTGATCAGCGGCGGGAACATCGACATGCTGGTGCTGTCGCACGTGATCGAGCGCGGGCTCGCGCGCACCTCGCGGCTGGCGCGACTGCTGGTGCGCATGCGCGACGTGCCCGGCGAGCTCGCGGCCATCTCGCGCGTCATCGCGGAGAGCGGCGCGAACGTGGTGCAGGTGCTGCACGAGCGCGCCTTCGCGCGCGCGCCGTCGTCCGAGGTCGAGGTCGAGTTCGTGATCGAGACGCGCGGCGCGGACCACCTGCGCGACCTGGTGGCGCGGCTCGCGAGCTCCGGTCACGAGACGCGCGCCGAGCCGCGCTAGAATTGCCGCCATGTCGGATGACTTCTTCTTCAATCCGTTCGACGAGGCGACGCGCCGCGATCCGTTCGCTCTGTACGCGAGGGGCCGCGCGCGCCGCGCGTACCGGCACCCCGGCCTGCCCGTGGTGTCGATCTTCCGCTACGCGGACGTGATCGAGGTGCTGCGCGACGCGAGTCTGTTCTCGAACGTGTTCCCGCCGCCTCCGGGCCTGGGCCCCGAGGACATGCTGCCGCCCAACATGCTGGGCACCGATCCGCCCGAGCACGAGCGGCTGCGCGGGCTCGTGAACCAGGCCTTCACGCCCAAGATCATCCGCCGGCTCGAGCCGCGCATGGAGGAGATCGCCGAGTCACTGCTCGACGCGGCGCTGCGCGAGCGGCGGGTCGACCTGGTCCAGGCGCTGACCTACCCGCTGCCGGTCACGGTGATCGCCGAGATCATCGGCGTGCCGCCCGAGGACGGGCCGAAGTTCAAGCACTGGTCCGACGAGCTCGTGGCGTCGCTCGGCGCGGGCCTGCTCGGCCCGCCGCCGCCCGAGCAGCTGGCGCACACGCAGTCGGTCGTGCGCGAGCTCGCGGCCTACTTCGAGACACTGGTCGAGCTGCGCCGCGGCGAGCCGAAGGAGGACCTGCTCTCCGGTCTGGTCGCGGCCGAGCTCGAAGGCAGGCACCTCTCGTTCGACGAGCTGGTGCAGATGCTGATCCTGTTGCTCGTGGCGGGCAACGAGACCACCACCACGCTGATCGGGAACGTGGCGCTGACCTTGTTGGCGCACCCCGACGAGCTCGCGCGCGTGCGCGCGGAGCCGGAGCGCATTCCGTCGGCGATCGAGGAGGTGCTGCGCTACTCGTCGCCGGTGCAGATCGACCCGCGCTGCGCGACCGCCGACACGGAGCTGTGTGGCGAGAAGGTGACCAAGGGCGAGGTCGTGATCTCGTGGCTCGGCGCGGCGAACCGCGACGAGTCGGCGTTCAAGGACCCCGAGTGTTTCGACACCGCGCGCAAGGAGAACCGCCACCTGGCGTTCGGCTTCGGGACTCACTACTGCCTGGGCTCGAACCTGGCGCGGCTCGAGGCGCAGACGGCGCTGCGCGTGCTGCTGCGCCGCACGCGCGACTTCCGCCTGGCCAGCTCCGATCCGCTCCCGCTGCACCGGAGCTTCGTATTCCGCAGCTTCACCAAGATCCCGCTGGAGCTCGAGCCGGCCTGACCGCGGTGGCGCTCGATCCGTTCGCGCCCTTCGAGTCACGCGTGCGCGGCCTGCCACGGCTCGGGCTCGGCATCTCGACCGAGTTCGGCTCCGCGGAGACGGGGCTCGACCCGCTGGCGCTGCGCCGCGCGCGGCCCGAGCTCGCGCAGTTCCTAGAGCTCGGTGTCGACCTCGAGCGCGGGCTCGACGGGACCGCGCGCGCCTGGTGCGCGGCGGGCTGGCCCGTGACCTACCACTTCCTCGACGGGAACCTGGAGGAGTCGGAGAGTCTCTCGGACGCGTGGCTGGCCGCGGTGCGCGCGCTGGCGCACGAGACCGGCGCGGCCTGGGTGTGCGGCGACGCGGGCCTGTGGCACCTGGGCCCGCGCGATCGCGGGCACGGCGTGCTGGCGCCGCCGATCCTGTGCGCCGACTCGGCGCGCGCCATGGCCGACAACGTGCGCCGCGCGCGCGAGTCACTCGGCCTGGAGCTGCTGCCCGAGAACCCGCCCGCGCACGTGTATCTGGGCGATCTCCACCTGCTCGACTACTTCGCGCGCGTGGCCGACACCGCGGACTCGGGCCTTCTGCTCGACGTGGCGCACCTGGCGATCTACCAGCGGGTGAGCGGTCACCGGCCGCTGGACGGGCTCGACGGCTATCCGCTGGAGCGCGTGCTCGAGATCCACGTCGCCGGCGGGCGCGAGTTCGAGCACGGCGGCCGCCACTTCGTCGACGACGCGCACGGGCCCGAGCCGCTGCCCGATACCTGGCAGATCCTGGCGCACGTGCTGCCGCGCGCGGCGCGCTTGCGCGCGCTGGTCTTCGAGTGCGAGCGCAACAGCCAGGCGGAAGTGATTCCGGGCTTCGAGCGGCTGGCGCGGGCGCTCTCGGGAGGAAGCGCGCCGTGATCGACCATCGGCGCCTGCAGCGCGCGCTGTTCCGCCTGCAGCTCGACCCGGGCTGGCGTCCGGGCGAGCACGAGCTCGGCGCCGGTGAACGCGCCCTGCTCGCGGCGGCCCATCCGGCCGGCCTCTCGGCCGATCCGGGCGGACGGCGGCGCGCCCAGTTCCTGCGCAACGTGAGCGGCGAGTTCGCGCTCTCGCTGGCGGTGACGAAGGACGGGGCGCTCGCGGAGCGCTTCACCAGCTCGCGCGAGTTCCACGACGCCGTGACCTCTGACTCGAGCCTGCCGCTGGCCTTCGGGGAGTATCTGATCCGCGCCGAGGCCGGGCCGCTGGCCGCGCTGGAAGCCGCACTGGCGCGCGCCCGCCGCGCGCGGCGCGCCGTGCCCCGGCTCGCGCCGGACGAGCTCGTGCTCGCGCCCTGGGCCGAGCTGCTGGAGCTTCCCGCCGGAACGCTCGCGGCCGCGGAGCGGGTGCGCGCGGCGCTCGACGCGGGCGACCCGACACCGATCGGTGTCGAGATCGCCGGTGCGGGCAGTGAGACGCTGCTCTTGCGCCGCGAGCCCGAGCCCGCGCCGTTCCGGCTCGCCTCGGTCGAGGTCGAGCGTCTCTCGCCCGCGCTCGCCGCGCTGCTGGCGCGCGCCGAACGGCCGCTCGACGCCGGAGCGCGCGCCCGAGAGGCCCGCGCCGCCGGCCTGACAGTCACCGAGCTCCATGAGATCATCGCGGGCCTCGTCGCCGACCGGATTCTCGTCGGGGGCGAGGCATCACACACCACCGGGAGATGATCCACATGGCCATTCCGCTCTACGACGCGACCGTCGCCTCGTTCCAGCAAGTGCTCGGCGCGGTCGCCGGCTACCTCGAGAAGGGCCGCAAGCACTGCGAGGCGAAGGGCATTTCGCTGCCCGAGCTGGTCGAGACGCGGCTGTATCCCGACATGCTTCCCTTCCGCTTCCAGATCATCGCCGTGGCCCACCACTCGAAGGGCGCGCTGGCGGGCGCACAGGCCGGGCTGTTCAAGCCGCCGGCGGGGCCGATGGACCAGGACTACGCGGGGCTCGAGAAGGTCGTCGCCGATGCGCGCGCCGAGCTCTCGAAGCTCTCGCGCGAGACGGTCGAAGGGCTGCAGGGCAAGGACGTGGTGTTCCAGCTCGGTGACTTCAAGATGCCCTTCACCGCCGAGGGCTTCCTGCTGTCGTTCTCGCTGCCCAACCTGCATTTCCACGCCACCACGGCGTACGACATCCTGCGCATGAAGGGCGTGCCGCTGGGCAAACGCGACTACATGGGCGCGATGAGGCTGAAGACCTGAGGAGACGCTCAGTGGGCTACCGGCATCCATCTGGAGAAGCGTTCGAGGGCGTGATCGGGCGGACCGTCGCGGAGTCGAAGCCCTGGTGGCCGACGGCGCCGTTGCCCAAGGGCTCTCCGGACGTGGTGGTGGTCGTGCTCGACGACGCGGGCTTCGCGCACTTCGGCTGCTACGGCTCGACCATCGACACACCGAACATCGACCGGCTCGCCGCCCGGGGCCTGCGCTTCACGAGCTTCCACACCACCGCGCTGTGCTCGCCGACGCGCGCCTCGCTGCTCACCGGCCGCAACCCGCACGCGGTGCAGATGCGGGGCATCTCGAACATGGATTCGGGCTTCCCGAACATGCGCGGCGCGGTGCCGAGCTCGGCGGCGACGCTGGCCGAGGTGCTGCGCGCGCACGGCTACGCGACGTTCGCGACCGGCAAGTGGCACCTCGCGCCCATGTCGGAGTGCACCGCCGCCGGGCCCTACAAGAACTGGCCGCTGCAGCGCGGCTTCGACCGCTTCTACGGCTTCATGCAGGGGGAGACCGACCAGTTCCACCCCGAGCTCACGCGCGACAACTCCATGATCGATGCGCCCGCGCGGCCCGACTACCACGTGTCGGAGGACATCGTCGACCAGTCGATCGGCATGATCCGCGACCAGGTGTCACTCGTGCCGGAGCGGCCGTTCTTCCTGTATCTGGCGTTCGGCGCGACTCACTCGCCGCACCAGGCGCCCCGCGCATATCTCGAGAAGTACCGCGGCCGCTTCGACGCGGGCTGGGACGTGGTGCGGGAGCAGTGGTTCGAGCGCCAGAAGGCGCTGGGCGTGATCCCGCGCGACACCCGGCTCGCGCCGCGCAACCCGGGCGTGCGGCCGTGGACCGAGCTGTCCGAGAACGAGCGGCGCTTCGCCGCGCGCCTGCAGGAGGCCTACGCGGCCTTCCTCGACCACACCGACGCCCAGATCGGCCGGCTGGTCGAGTTTCTCGCGGGCATCGGCCGGCTCGAGAACACGCTCCTCCTGGTGCTGTCCGACAACGGCGCGAGTCAGGAGGGCGGGGCGACCGGCACGCTCGACGAGATGCGCTGGTTCAACGGCATGGTCGAGGACGTCGACGCGGCCGTGCGCCGGCTCGACGACATCGGCGGGCCGAACAGTCACAGCAACATCCCGTGGGGCTGGGCCCAGGCGGGGAACACGCCGCTCAAGTGGTACAAGCAGAACACCCACGGCGGCGGCGTGCGCGATCCGCTGATCGTG
>DATKAO010000048.1 GCA_035498015.1 Myxococcota bacterium | reverse complement strand
AGACCGGCGCGAATCATCGTGTTGACCGCGTTTCCACCGCCGCCTCCGACGCCGACCACCTTGATCCGCGCGCGGAGATCCGTCGCCTGCTCGAACTCGATCATCTCATCCCCCCATGGAACGGGTCTCACTGTAACTCGCTTGTCGCGCGCTGCGAGTACCCGGCGTGAAATTTTTTCCGTTCAGCGCATCTCGCCGTAGAACCACTCGCGCATGCGCGTGCGCACCTTGCGGAACGACGACCCGTCGTACACGCGGAAGCGCGGCTTGCCGGCGCGTTTCGAGCCGTAGAGCGCGAGCCCGACCGCGGTCGCGAACTCCGGACCCTGCACGCGGTCCACGAGCCCCCCGATCCCCCGCGGTGTACCCCTGCGCACGGGCAGCTCGAAGATCTCCTCCGCCAGCTCGGGCAGACCCTCCAGCGCGCTCGTGCCGCCGGTCACCACGATGCCCGAGGGGATCTTGTCCAAGTGACCCGTGCGCGCGAGCTCCTCGCGCACCAGCGACAGGATCTCCTCCACCCGCGGCTCGAGGAACTCCGAGAGCATCTTGCGCGAGACCTCGCGGGGCGCGCGCCCCCCGACGCTCGGCACGGTCAGGAGCTCCTCGCGCGGCAGATAGCGCGCCGCCGCGCAGCCGAAGCGCCGCTTGATGCGCTCGGCCTGGTCGAACGGGGTGCGCAGGCCCACGGCGGCGTCGTTGGTCAGGTGGTAGCCGCCGAGTGACAGCACCGCGGTGTGCTTGATCGAGCCGTCGCCGAACACCGCCACGTCGGTGGTCCCGCCGCCCAGGTCGATCAGCGCGACGCCCAGCTCCTTCTCGTCGGGCGCGAGCGTGGCCTCGGCCGAGGCCAGCGGCTCGAGCACGATGTCGATCACGTTCAGCCCGGCCTTGTTCGCCGACTTGATCACGTTCTGCGCCGACGTGACTGCCGCGGTCACGATGTGCACCTTCGCGATCAGCCGCACGCCCGACATGCCGACCGGCTGCTTGATGCCGTCCTGCCCGTCGAGCTCGTACTCCTGCGGGATCACGTGGATCACCTCGCGGTCGGCCGGGATCGCGATCGCCTGGGCCTGCTCGATCACGCGCTTCAGGTCCGCGGGGCGCACCTCGCGGTCCTTGATCGCGATCATGCCGATCTCGTTGTGCGCCTGGATGTGCCCGCCGGCGATGCCGGCGTACACCGAGCTGATCTCGCAGCCCGCCATCATCTCGGCCTCGTCGACCGCCTTGCGGATCGAGTCGACGGTCGCCTCGATGTCGACCACCACGCCCTTGCGCAGCCCGCGCGAGGGGTGAGTCCCGATTCCGATCACCTCGATCGTGTCGCCACTCGGCTCTGCGACGACCGCGCAGATCTTGGTGGTGCCGACGTCGAGCCCGACGATCAGCTCATCGTGTTTCGCCATTCTCTCCTCCTGCCGGCTTGTGCAGATCGCGCAAGACCGGATTGCTCCTGAAACGCAGATCGACTTCCTGTGCGCCCGTGCTCTCGACGACGTCGCTGTCGGAGAGCTGGCGCCAATCCGCAAACGAGGCGCGCGCGTCGCGGCCCACCACCAGGCGCACGGGGTTGCCCAGGGTGCGCACGTGGATCTCGGAGGCGCTGGCCGCCTCGACGCTCGCGAGGTTCAGGCCCGTGTCGCGCGCGGCGGCCACCACCGGCAGGGCGAAGCGCGGCTCACCGGTGAGCTGCGGGAGTCTTTCGGCCTCGCCGGGCAGCGCGGGGAAACGCGCGCCGCTCTGGTCGAGCGCGAGGCCGCTGCGCAGCTCGAACGCGATGGGCGTGCGCTCGGTGACCGCGATCACCAGGCGATCGGGCGGGATGCGCATGGCGCGCGCGTGCGCGATGCGCGGGTGCTTGGCCAGCGCGCTCGAGGCGCGCGCCGGGTCGAGGTCGACGAGCGGGGTGTTCGCGGCGATCCCGGTCAGCTTCCACAGTGAGTCGTGGTCGAGCGCGCGCACGCCCACGAACTCCACGTGGTGCAGGCGGAACAGCTCGCCGCGCGCCAGCTCGCCCAGCCCGTGCGCTTCGAGATAGCCGTGGTGGCGCGCCCAGAGCAGGGCGAAGACCACGGCCACCAGAGCGAGCGCCCGTTTCAGCCCGCGCGGCAGCGCCGCGCCGTCCAGCCTGCGGGCGGTCATGCGTCTTCTCCCACGATCTTCACCTCGGTCTGGAGTGACACGCCGGTGCGCTCGCGGACGACCGTCCGCGCGCGCTCGATCAGCGCCAGCACGTCGGCCGCGCGTGCGCCGCTCTCGGTGACGATGAAGTTGCCGTGCAGGGGAGAGATGCAGGCCCCGCCGATGCGCGTGCCCTTGAGCCCGGCCGCCTCGATCAGGCGGCCCGCGAAGTCACCGGGCGGATTCACGAACACCGAGCCGCAGCTCGGCTGGTCGACCGGCTGGGTCGCGCGCCGCTCGGCCATGAGCTGCTTCTGCCGCGCGCGGATCGCCTCGGGCTCGTCCGGCGTGGTGGCGAAGCTGGCCGCGAGCACCACGGCGCCCGGCGGGAGCTCGGTCCTGCGGTAGTGGAAGGCCAGCTCGGCGCGCGCACGGGTCAGCGCGCGACCGGCCGCCGGGTCGAAGAGCTCGACCGAGGTCACCACGTCCTTCACCTCGCGCGCGCGCGTGCCGGCGTTCATGGCGATCCAGCCGCCCACCGTGCCCGGAATGCCGATCGCGAACTCGAGCCCCGCGCGGCCGCGCTCGGCCGCGAAGCGCGTGACCTGCGAGTGACTCGCGCCGGCCTCGGCGCGCAGGCCCCCCTGCGCGTCGAGCGCGAGCCCGCGCAGGCCGGCGAGCCGCACGACCACGCCGCGCACGCCGCCGTCGCGCACCAAGAGGTTGAACCCGCCGCCCAGCACCAGGAGCGGCACGCCGCGCGCGCGGCAGAAGTCGACGATGCGCGCCAGCTCGTCGCGGCTCTCGACCGCCGCCAGCGCGTCGGCCGGGCCGCCCACGCGCAGCGACGTCCACTCCGCGAGTGACTCGCCGCCCGAGACGCGTCCCGGGACCAGCGCGGAGAGCTCTTCGGCGAGTGACCGGTCAAGTCCCAGAGCCCCCTCCATCTCCGGCCAGGAACTCGCTGGCGAGCCGGCCGATGTCTCCCGCGCCCATGAAGAACACCAGGTCGCCCGGGCGCGCGAGCTCGCGCAGGCGCGGCACGATCGCAGACTTCTCGGGCACGAACTCACACGCGCGGTGGCCACAGGCGCGCACGGCCTCGGCGAGCGCCTCGGCGGACACGCCGGGGATCTTCTCCTCGCCGGCGGCGTAGATCTCGGTGAGCAGCACGACGTCGGCGTCGTGGAAGGCGCGCGCCAGCTCGTCGAACACGTCGCGCGTGCGCGAGTAGCGGTGCGGCTGATAGGCCACGAGGATGCGCCGGCCCAGCCCCTCGCGCGCCGCGGCCAGCGCCGCGCGCACCTTCGCGGGATGGTGCGAGTAGTCGTCGATCACCATGATGCCGTCGCGCTCGCCCTTGATCTCGAAGCGCCGCTCCACGCCGCGGAAGCCGGCGAGCGCCTGCTGGATCTTGGGGACCGGCACGTCGAACTCGAGCCCGACCGCGATCGCCGCGAGCGCATTCTGCACGTTGTGTCTGCCGGGAACGCGCAGGCTGAAGCTCGCGAGCGGCTGGCCGTGGGTGCGCACCGCGAAGCGCATGCCCAGGCCCGCCGTCTCGACCCGCTCGGCCGACACGTCGGCCTGGGGAGACAGTCCGTAGGTCCAGGCGCGGCGAGTCACCAGTGGCAGCAGGGTCTGCACGTGCGGGTCGTCGATGCACAGCACCGCGGCGCCGTAGAACGGCACGCGGTTGGCGAACTCGACGAACGCGGCGTGCAGGTTCTCGAAGCTGCCGTAGTGATCGAGGTGGTCGCGGTCGATGTTCGTGATCACCACGACCGTGGGCACGAGCCGCAGGAACGAGCCGTCGCTCTCGTCGGCCTCGGCGACCAGCACCTCTCCCTCGCCCAGGCGCGAGTTCGCGCCCAGGCTGATCACGCGCCCGCCCACGATCGTGGTCGGGTCGAGCCCGCCCGCGGCCAGCACCTCGGCGGTCATCGAGGTGGTCGTCGTCTTGCCCGCCGAGCCGCCGATCGCCACGCCGTACTTCATGCGCATGAGCTCGGACAGGAGCTCGGCGCGCGGAATCACGGGAATAGTCGCGAGCTCGGCGGCGCGCAGCTCCGGGTTGTTGCGCGGGACCGCCGAGGAGAACACCACCACGTCCGCGCCGTCGACGGCGGTCGCGTCGTGGCCGATCGAAATGCGGATGCCGAGCTCGCGCATGCGGCGCGTGGCGGCGCTCTCGCGCAGGTCGGAGCCCGACACCGAGTAGCCTTGCACGTGCAGTATCTCGGCCAGGCCCGACATGCCCACGCCGCCGATGCCCACGAAGTGCACGCGCTGTACGCGCCGTCTCATCGCCCGCCTCCGCGCAAGAGCTCCTTGCAGGCCAGCCAGATGTCGCGCGCCGCGTCGGGCCGGGCGCGCGACAGCGCCGCGGCGGCCATGCGCGCGCGCCGCGCGGGGTCGCCGAGCAGTGACACGACCGCGTCGCCCAGGCGCTGCGCGGCCTCGGCGTCGGGAATCACCACGCACGCCCCGTGGCGCTCGAGCTCGCGCGCGTTCGCCATCTGGTGGTCGTCGGCGGCGAACGGGTAGGGCACCAGCACCGAAGCCACGCCCGCCACGCAGATCTCGGCCACCGTGCCGCCCGCGCGGGCCACCACCAGGTCGGCGCGCGCCATGCGCTCGGGCAGGTCGTCGAAGAACGCGGCCACGTCGGCGCGCACGCCGGCGGCCTGGTACGCGGCGCGTGTCTCCTCGAGGCCCGAGGCGCCGGTCTGGTGCGTGATCTCGAGCCCGGGAATCTGCGCGAGCCGCGGCAGCGCGGCCGCGAGCGCGCGATTCACCGAGCGCGCGCCCTGGCTCGCGCCGGTCACGAGCAGGCGAGTCACTCCCGTCCGAGGGTCGCGTGGGCAGCCGGCTCCGGCCTTGGGCAGGGCCCGCACCGGGCGGCCCGACAGCACGGCGCGGCCCGCCGGGAAGTACGGGATCGCGTCCTCGAAGGCCACGAAGCTGCGGCGCGCGAAGCGGCCCAGGAGCCGGTTGGCGCGGCCCGGGCGCGCGTTGGGCTCGAGCAGCGCCGTGGGGATGCCGAGCGTGACTGCCGCGGCCACCGCGCCCACCGAAGCGTAGCCGCCCACGCCGATCACGAGGTCCGGGCGATGCGCCTGGAGCTGCCCGCGCGCCACCCAGATGCCGTACAGGCCCGTGACCATGCCGGAGAGACCGCGCCACAGCCCGCGGCCAGTCACTTGCGCGCTGGGCACGAGCTCGAGCGGGTAGCCCGCGGCCGGCACGTACTTCGTCTCGAGCCCGCGCGCCGTGCCCACGAAGCGCACGTCGGCGTCGGGCTCCGCCTTGCGGATCGCGTCGGCCAGCGCGAGCGCCGGGAAGATGTGGCCGCCGGTGCCGCCGCCCGCGAGCAGGACCGTCAGCGCCATCCCGACCTCCCGCGTTTCGACGGCCGCGCCGCGTTGGCGATGAGTCCGAGTGACGCGAGGCTCGCGACCAGCGAGGTCCCGCCGTAAGACACGAGCGGCAGCGTGCTGCCCTTGGTCGGCAGCACGCCCATGGCCACGCCGGCGTTCAGCATGGCCTGCAGCCAGAGCGTGAGTCCCGCGCCCAGGGTGACCAGCGTGGCGAACGGCGTCTTGGCGCGCTGCGCGATCCCGAGCGATGCCAGCGCGAGCACCGCGAAGCCCACGAGCACGAGGGCCACGCCGAACAGCCCGACTTCCTCGCCGACCACCGACAGGATGAAGTCGTTGTGCGCCTCGGGCAGGAAGAAGAGCTTCTGCTGACCTGCCCCGAAGCCCACGCCGAAGATCCCGCCGGCGCCGAACGCGAGCTGTGACTGGACGAGCTGGTAGCCGTGACCGCGCGGGTCGGCCCACGGGTCCAGGAACGCGAGCAGCCGCTGCACGCGGTAGTCCCGCACCAGCATGGCCATGGCGGCGAGCGGCAGCACCAGCGCCCCGGTGAGTCCCAGGTGGTCCAGGCGCGCGCCCGCCGCGAAGATCAGCACGGCGGCGAACATCGCGATCAGCATCGCGCCGCCGAAGTCGGGCTGGCGCAGCAGGAGCAGCACCGGAATGCCGGCCAGGATCGCCGGCACGCCGATGCTCATGCGGTAGTCGCCCATGCGGTCCTGGTGCGAGGCGAGCCACTGCGAAAGACCGAACAGGACGCCGAGCTTCGCGGGCTCGAGCGGCTGGAAGGCGAACGGGCCCAGCACGAGCCAGCGCTGCGCCCCGCCGCCCGAGACACCGAGCGGGGTGAAGGTCGCCGCGAGCGCCAGCACCGAGGCGCCCCAGGCCAGGAGCCCGAGTCGCTCGAGCCAGGCGAGCGGGGTCCAGAAACACACGGCGCCGACCGCGAGCCCCAGCCCCAGCGCGAGCGTCTGCCGGCCCAGATAGGTGAAGGTCGTGCCGAACATGACCTCGGAGCGCGCCGCGCTCGCGCTGTACACCATGACCAGGCCGAAGCCGACCAGGAGCACGCCCGCGACCGCGAGCTGGGACGTTCCGAAGCGACTCAGCATGCCGCGCCTCCCGCGCCCTCGGGGATGGCGCACGCGAGGGCCGCGAACTGCTCGCCGCGGTCCTCGAAGCTTTTGAACTGGTCGAAGCTCGCGCACGCGGGCGCGAGCAGCACCACGTCGCCCGGCCGCGCGCTCGCGGCGGCGTACGCCACCGCGTCGGCCAGCGTGTCGACGCGCTCGACGCGAATCACCGGCGACAGCACGCGCGCCAGGTCCTCGGCCGACTCACCGAACACGTAGGCGATGCGCACGCGCGCGCGCCTCGCGGCGTCGGCCAGCGGCGCGAAGTCGAGGCCCTTGTTGCGCCCGCCCGCGAGCCACACGATGCGCGTGGTCTGCGAGAGGAGACTCGCCACCGCCGCGGCGGGGTTGGTCGCCTTGGAGTCGTCGACCCAGCGCACGCCTGCGCGCACGCACACGTCGCGCACGCGGTGCGGCAGGCCCTGGAAGCGCGCCAGCACGGAGTGAATCGCGTCGGCGCTCGCGCCCGCGAGGTCTGCGGCGGCCGCGGACGCGAGCGCGTTGTCGACTGGCCGGCGCGAGGCGCTCGACAGCTCTGCCAGCGGAATGCGCGCGCGCAGCTCGCCTTCGCGCACCACGCACAGCGAGTCACCGTCGAGCCACGCGCCGGTCTCGACGCGCTCGCGGGTCGAGAACCAGGCGACGCGCGCCGGCGCCTTGCGCGCCACGGCGCTCGACCACGCGTCGTCGCGGTTCGCCACGAGCCAGGCCTCGGGCGCCTGCAGCTCCGCAAGCCGCGCCTTGGCCGCGCCGTAGCGCTCGAGCGTGCCGTGGCGGTCGAAGTGATCGGGCGCGAGGTTGAGCAAGAGCGCCACGTCGGCGTGCAGCGCGCGCGCGTGCTCGAGCTGGAAGCTCGAGAGCTCGGCCACGACCCACTCGTAGCCTTGGCCGACCAACGAGCACAGGGCGGTGCCGATGTTGCCGCCCACGCCCGTGCGGAAGCCGCTCTCGGCGAGGATCTCCCCGACCAGCGTGGTGGTGGTGCTCTTGCCGTTCGAGCCCGTGACCCCGATGAGCCTGGCGTCGAGGAACTGCGCTGCGAGATCGACTTCGGGGATCAGCTTGGGATCGGCGCGGGTCGGGAAGCCCGGGCTGGCGACCACCGCGTCGAACCCGCCGTAGCCCGGCGCCGAGTCGCCCGAGAGCGTCTCGACGCCCGCGGGCAGGCCGGCCAGCGCTTCCGCCTTGCGGTCGTAGACCGCCACGCGGGCGCCCGCGCGCAGCAAGAGCTCGGCCGCCGCGCGCCCGGAGCGCGCGGCACCCAACACCAAAATGTGTCGGCCGGAATAGTTCATAGGAATTCGGTCGGGACCCGTTATCGAAGCTTCAGCAGTGAAATCGCGACCAGGCCGAGAATCACCGAGATGATCCAGAAGCGGACGATGATCTTCGGCTCTTCCCAGCCGCGTAACTCGTAGTGGTGGTGGATCGGCGCCATGCGGAAGACACGCTTGCCGCGCGTCTTGAACGAGACGACCTGGATCATCACCGAGAACATCTCGACCAGGAACAGCCCGCCGGCGACGACCAGCACGAGCTCCTGGCGGATGATGATGGCGACCGTCGAGAGCGCGCCGCCCAGCGCGAGCGCGCCGGTGTCTCCCATGAACACCGAGGCGGGGTAGGTGTTGTACCAGAGGAACCCGAGCCCCGCGCCCATGAGCGAGGCGCAGAACACCGCGAGCGTACCCGCGCCCGGCACGTGCTTCAGCTCGAGATAGCTCGCGATCACGGTGTTGCCGACCACGTAGGCGAACAGGCCGACCACCGCCGACACCGTCATCGTCGGCCCGATCGCCAGCCCGTCGAGCCCGTCGGTGAGATTCACCGCGTTCGAAAAGCCCACGATGAACACGACCGCGAGCGGGATGTACAGCCAGCCGATCGACGGGTGAAAGCCCTTCACGAGCGGCAGCGAGATCGCGGCGTCGAACTCCGGCACCGTGTACAGCCACACCGCGGCCACGCCGGCGACCGCGCACTGACCCAGGAACTTCGCGCGCGCGCTGATGCCCTGCGGGTTCTTCAGGATCGCCTTGCGGTAGTCGTCCACGAAGCCGATCACGCCGCAGCCCACGGTCACGAACAGCACGATCCACACGAACGGGTTGGTCCACTCCGCCCACAAGAGCGTGCTCGTGATCACGGCCGAGAGGATCAACGTGCCGCCCATGGTGGGCGTGCCACGCTTGGTCTGGTGCCGGTCCGGAGTGTCTTCGCGGATCGTCTGGCCGATCTGGCGGTTCTCGAGCCAGCGGATCAGCGCCGGCCCGGCGATGAACGAGATCAGCAGCGCAGTCAGGGCTGCGCCGACGCTGCGGAAGGTGAGATAGCGGAAGACGTTGAAGGCCGAGACCTGCGGGGACAGGAGCTCGTAGAACAGGTGGTACAGCATCAGCAGGTCTCCGTGAGCAGCTTCACCACGCGCTCGAGCTTCATGCCGCGCGAGGCCTTGACCAGGACCACGTCGCCCGAGCGCGCTTGGGCGCGCACGTGCTGCGCGGCTTCCTCCGCGCTCCGGGTCTCGAACACGCGGGCCAGCCCGGCGGCGCGCGCGGCGCTCGCCGTGCTGGCCGAGAGCTCGCCCACGCACACCAGCACGTCGACCCCGGCGGCCGCGGCCTTCCGTCCGACCTCGGCATGCAGCGCCTCGGCGTCGTCGCCGAGCTCGAACATGTCGCCGAGCACCGCGAACGCGCGGCCCGCGGCGCGCAGCCCGGCGAGTGTCTCGAGCGCGCGCGCCACCGAGTGCGGGTTCGCGTTGTAGCTGTCGTCGATCACCAACAGGCCGTTCGGCGCCCGCACCAGCGCCACGCGGCCCGGCACGCCGGCGAACTCCTCGAGCCCCTTCACGATCGCCTCGAGCGGGTCGCGGCCCAGGAGCCCGGTGGCGAACGCCGCCGCCGCCGCGCACAGGCCGTCGTCGACCAGGTGCAGGCCCGGCGCGCGCATGCGCACCTGCGCCGTGCCCGCGGGACACTCGAGCGTGTAATGCGCGGCGCCGTGCTCGACCCGCTCGACCCGGCCGCGGAAGTCGGCAGGTGACTCGAGCCCGAAGCGCAGCTTCGCGCCCGCGAAGCGCGCGGACTGCGCCACGCAGTTCGGGTCGTCGGCGTTCACGATCGCGGTCGCGCCCGCGCCCAGGCGCGCGAACAGCTCGCCCTTGGCGTTGGCGATCGCCTCGAGTGACCCGAGCATGCCCAGATGCGCGGGCGCCACGTTGGTGATCGCGCCGACCGTCGGCTCCGCGATCGCGGCCAGCGCGTCGATCTCGCCCGCGTGGTTCATGCCCATCTCGACCACCAGCGCTTCGTCACCCGGGGCCAGGCCGAGGATCGAGAGCGGCATGCCGATGTGGTTGTTCAGGTTGCCCGGCGTGCGCCGGACGCGGCGGCCCGCGGCCTCGAGCACGCGCGCGCACAGCTCTTTGGTCGTGGTCTTGCCGTTCGAGCCGGTGATGGCGACCACCGGCCCCGCGAACCTCGCGCGGTGCGCGCGCGCGAGCTGGCCCAGTGCGGCCACCGTATCTCCGACCACGATCGCCGGCAGCGGCAGGCCGGCGCCCGGCGCGTGCGCCACCAAAAGCGCGGCCGCGCCGGCGCGCGCCGCGTCGGCCAGGAAGTCGTGGCCGTCGAACGAGTCACCCTTCACGGCCACGAACAGCGCCCCGGGCCCGAGCGTACGGGTGTCGGTGGAGACACTGCGGATCTCGGTCGAGGCCGCGCCGCGCAGCTCGCCGCCGCACGCACGCGCCAGCTCGCCCAGCGTCCAGCTCACGACGCCACCCGCGCGCGCAGCGCCGCGAGCGCCTCTTCGCGGTCGTCGAAGTGGCGCTTCTCGCGGCCGATGATCTGGTAGTCCTCGTGACCCTTGCCCGCGATCACCACGCAGTCGTCGCGGCGTGCGCGCGCGATCGCGCGCCCGATCGCGGCGCGCCGGTCGACGATCACCTCGAAGGCGCCCGACAGGCCGACCGCCACGTCGCGCAGGATCGCGTCGGGGTCCTCGGTGCGCGGGTTGTCGCTGGTGGCGATCACGTAGTCGGCGTTCGCGCAGGCCGCGCGCGCCATGGGCGCGCGCTTGGTGCGGTCGCGGTCACCGCCGCAGCCGAACACGGCGATCAGCTCGCCGCGCACGAGCGGCCGCACGGTCGCGAGCACGCGCTCGAGTGAGTTCGCGGTGTGCGCGTAGTCGACCAGCACGACCGGGGCCTCGGCCCCCACGCGCTCCAGGCGCCCCGGCACCTGCGGGCAGGTCTCGAGCCCGAGCTTCACCTGCGCCCAGGGGATGCCGAGCACGCGGCCCACCGCCAGCGCCGCGAGCGCGTTGTCGATCTGGAAGTCACCGGGCAGCGGCAGGTCCACGGCGAGCTCGGCGTCGGGCCCGCGCACGCGCAGCGCCGAGCGCGCCAGCTCGACGCGCTCCTCCACGGTCGCGAAGTCGGCGCCCGAGTCGCGGCCGCGTCCGTAAGTCACGACCGGCCGGCCCGCGGCGCGCGCCAGCTCGGCGTAGCGCGGGGTCCACGGGTCGGCGGCGTTCAGCACCGCCGTGCCGGCCAGGTGCTCGGGCCCGAACAGGAGTGACTTGGCGCGGCCGTAGCTCTCGAGGTCGCCGTGGAAGTCCAGATGGTCCTGCGCGAGCTGCGTGAACACCGCCACCGCGAAGCGCAGGCCGCGCACGCGGCCCAGCACCAGGCTGTGCGAGGAGACCTCCATCGCCACCGCCTCGACGCCCGCGTCGCGCATGCGCGCCAGCCAGCGCTGCAGCTCGAGTGACTCCGGCGTGGTCAGCGCCGCGGTCTCCTCGAAGCCGGGCCAGCGCACCGAGATCGTGCCCAGGCTGCCCGCGCGTCGGCCGCCCGCGCGCAGCACCGACTCGCACAGGCGCACGGTGCTGGTCTTGCCCTTGGTCCCGGTGACTCCGACCAGGAGCAGCGAGCGGGCGGGGTGGCCGAAGAAACGCGCCGCCACGTCGGCCAACGCCCGGCGCGAGTCGGGCACCACGGCCACGCCCACGCCGGCCGGCAGCGCGGCCGGTGACTCCTCGACCAGGAGCGCCGAGGCGCCGGCCGCCAGCGCCTCGCCCACGAAGCGGTGGCCGTCGGTCTGCGCACCGCGCAGCGCCACGAACAGGCTGCCGGGGCGCACCCGGCGCGAGTCATTCGCCACGTCGAGCACGCGCACGTCGGCCGCTCCGGCGACGCGCGCGTCGAGGTCGGCCACCAGCTCGCGCAAGCTCGCGGTCATCCGCGGTCCGCCTCGTCCTGGGCGTGGGTCTCGACCTGGCGGACCGGTGCCTCGGGCGCGCCGCCGAGCTGGTCGAGCGCGTAGGCGGCCACCTCGCGGAACACGGGCGCCGCGACCGCGCCGCCCGTGTGCAGGCCCTGCGGCTCGTCGATGAAGATCCCGATCACGAAGCGCGGCGCCGCGGCGGGCGCGATCCCGACGAAGGACGCGATGTAGTCCTTCTGCGAATACGTCCCCTCCTTCACCTTCTGCGCGGTGCCCGTCTTGCCCGCCACCGGCACGTTGGGCAGCGCCGCCTGCGTGCCCGTGCCGCCTTCGACGACGGCCCGCAGCATCGCCATCACCGCGCGCGCGGTCTGTTCGGAGATCACGCGCGGACCCGGCTCCGCCGGGTGCGCTTCGCCCTCGCTTCGCAGCGCGAGCAGGCGCGGGGTCACGCGGTGGCCGCCGTTCGCGAACACCGCCATCGCCGCCACGAGCTGCACCGGAGTCACGCTGATCCCCTGACCGAACGAGAGGTTCGCGCGCTCGACCGCCTGCCGCTCGCGCAGCTCGCGCAGCATGCCGGGGATCTCGCCCGGGAAGCCGCTGCCCGGCACGTCGCCGAAGCCGAACGAGCGCAAGCCGTCGACCAGGCGCCGCGCGCCCACGCGCTCGGAGATCTTGGCGGCGCCGATGTTCGACGAGAACTTCACGATCTCGGTCACGCTGAGAGGACCGTGCGGGTGGAAGTCCCGGATCACGCGCCGGCCGATCTTGAAGCGGCCGTTCTCGCAGTCGAACACCTCGTCGGGCGTGGTGACTCCCGCGTCGAGCGCCACCCCCACCGAGAACGGCTTGAGCGTGCTGCCGGGCTCGAAGCCGTCGACGAAGGCGCGCGCGCGGTAGAGCGACTTGTCCTCGAGCCAGAAGCGGTTCGGGTCGAAGCCCGGCGCCTCGGCCAGCGCCAGGATCTCACCCGTGCGCGGGTCCATCGCGACCAGGGTCGCGTGGCGCGCGCCGGTCTTGCGCAGCGCCTCGGCGAGCGCGCTCTCGGCGAAGTGCTGCAGGCGCACGTCGATCGCCAGCCGTACGGGCCGCCCGGTGCGGGCCGCGGGAGCGCTCGCCACCGTGGGCAGGACGTTGCCGTGCGCGTCGCGCTGCGCGGACAAGGCCGCACTCACTCCGCGCAGCTCGCGGTCGAACTCGAGCTCCACGCCCGACAGCCCGCGGCCGTCACGGTCCGCGAAGCCGAGCAGCGGGCCGGCCAGGTCGCCGTTGGGGTAGAAGCGGCGGCGCTCGGGAATCAGCTGCACGCCCGCCAGGTTCAAGCGAGTCACCTGTGCAGCGGCGTCCGGAGACACCCAGCGCTGCAGCCACACGAAGCCCGAGCCGCGCGCCAGGCGTGACTCGAGCTCGCGCGCGGGCACGCCGAGCGGACGCGCGAGCGCGCGTGCCGCTGCGCGCGGGTCCGCGATGCGCTTGGGCCAGCCGCCGACCGAGTCCACCGTGGCCGACACGGCCAGCGCCGTGCCGCGCCGGTCCTCGAGGTCGGCGCGCAACGCCTCGAGTGACACGGTGGTCGAGGCCTGCTTGCCGGCGCGGTCGGAGAGCCAGTCGGCATCGAGCGTCTGCAGCTGGATCGCGCGCGCGAACAGCGCCGCGAAGCCGAGCAGCGCCACGCCGGCGATGAAATCGAGCCGGGCCGGGCGCAGTCCCGCGCGGCGCTTGACGCGCCGCGGACGGCTCACCGCTTGCTCCCGGCCGCGACGTGACTCAGGGTGTGGCCGTCGGGCTCGAGCGCGACGACCTGGTCGGGCTTGGGGTAGGTGAGTCCGAGCGCGCGCGCGCGCGGCTCGATGCGCTCGGGCGCGGACAGCGCCGTGGCCTCGATGCGCAGTCGCTCGACCTCGAGCGAGAGCTCGTGCTCCTGCGCGACCCGGCGGCCCAGCTCGTAGCGCAGCGACGTGAGCCGCGTGCGCACGTACACCAGGCCCCCCGAAGCCGCGATCACACCGAGCGCCAGAGCGAGAAGGGCCTGGAACCACGGCCCGCTGTGGCGCAGGCGCGAGTTCAGCACCGCACGCCCCCGCGCAGGCGCGCGCTGCGCGCGCGCGGATTGCGCCGCGCCTCGGCGGCGGACGGCCCGCGGCTGCGTCCCAGGAGGCGCATGCGCGGCTGGCGCCCGCAGCCGCACACCGGAAGCTGCGGCGGGCAGATGCAGCCGCGCGACTCGCGGGCCAGGAACTCCTTCACGCGCCGGTCCTCACCCGAGTGGTACGAGAGCACGGCCAGCCGGCCGCCCGGCGCCAGCACCTCGACCGCCGACGTGAGGCCCGCGTCGAGCTCGTCCTGCTCCTCGTTCACCGCGATCCGCAGCGCCTGGAACACGAGCGTCGCCGGGTGGTGCCGGCGGCGGGGCAGGCGGACGCCTTCGAGCGCCGCCAAGAGCGCCTGCACGGTCTCGATCGGCCGGTGCGCCAGGAGCGCCCGGGCGACCCGGGCCGGAAACGGCACGCCGCCCCGGCGCAGGAGCTCGACCAGCTCTTCCTCGCCGATGCGCGCCAGAAGCTCGGCGGCGGTCTCGCCTCGGCTGCGGTCCATGCGCATGTCGAGCGGAACGAGCGCGTCGCCGGGCCGGAACGACAGGCCGCGCTCGACCCGGTCCAGCTGCTCGGAGCACACGCCCAGGTCGAAGAGCACGCCGTCGACGGGCGCCACGCCCGCGCCGGTCACCACTTCGCGCAGGAACGAGAAGCGCGCGTGGAACAGCCGGGCGGCGGGCCCGAAGCGCGCCAGGCGCTCCTCGGCCACCGCCAGCATTTCCGCGTCGCGGTCCAGGCCCACCAGCACGCCGTCCGGGCCGATCCGGCCCAGGAGCGCCTCGGCGTGCCCGCCGTGGCCGGTGGTGGCGTCGACCATGCGCGCGCCGGGGCGCGGCTCGAGCAGCTCCAGCACCTCGTCGACCATGACCGGCGCGTGCGCGCGAGTCACTTCGTCGAGCCCCGCAGCAGCCGCGAGTGCTGGGCGTAGTTCTCCTGGGTGTTCGCGATCGCGGCCTCGTAGCGCGCGCGGTCCCAGATCTCGACCCGGTCGGTGAGTCCCGTGAACACGATCTCGCGCTCGAGCTGCGCGCGGCGGCGCAGCGGCGTCGGAATCAGGATCCGGCCCTGCCGGTCGACGAGGCAGGGCGTGGCGCTGCCGACGATGAGTCTCTCGAGCGCCTCTGCGGAGTCGTTCAGCACCTCCGCGGTGAGTCGCTCGCGCAGCTTCTTGAACACGTCGGGCGGGAAGATCGTGAGACACTGCGCGCCCGCCGTCAGCCAGGGTGACTCGCTCGAACGAGTCAGAAGGTCGCGAAATTCCTTCGGGAGGCTGGTGCGACCCTTTTCATCGAGAACGTGTTCGTGACATCCCCAGAACATCCCGTACACCGGCTCCCGCGCGCACCGGTGAGAAGGGGGCCCCAAGACCTCGGTGCTCCCCCCCTGATCAGCACCTGGAAGTCTTGGGGCCCTATCCCACTGAGTTGGATGCTACCTCCACTCGATCCCACGAGTCAACCCCGAAATACAAAAAAGTCCCAGAAAAATCAGGCACCTCGGACCGAGGCGTGCGAGCGCGTTGCGCCCACTGCATCTAGGGTGTTCACCGGCGAGAGACTCAACCGGTGGGGGTCCGGCGGGTCAGGCCTGGACGCGGCGCTCGAGCACGGGCCAGTGACTCGCGTGGGCGGCGCGAAATTTCTCTGCCATGCGCATCCCACCCGGACCCGGAAGCGCGAGCTTGCGCGGCCGCGGCGAGGCTTCGGCGAGCACCGCCACGCTCGCGGCGACTGACTCGCCCAGCGCCGCCAGGTCGTAGCCGCCCTCGAGCGCGAGCACGAGCCGGCCGCCGCACACCTCGTCGGCGACGGCGCACATGCGCTCGGTGAGCGCCGCGAAGCCGGCGGTCGAGACCTCCATGCCGCCGAGCGGATCGGCCGCGTGCGCGTCGAAGCCCGCCGACACGAGCAGTACCTCGGGCCGGAAGGAGCGCAGCATGGGCACGAGCAGCTCGTCGAAGAACAGCCCGTACTCCGCGTCGCCGCAGCCGGCGGGGAGCGGCAGGTTTACGGTCGCGCCCAGGCCGCGCTCGTGGCCTTGCTCGTCGAGCGCACCGGTGCCGGGATAGAACGGGAACTGGTGCAGCGAGGCGAAGAGCACGTCGCGCTCGCCCTCGAACAGGTGCTGGGTGCCGTTCCCGTGATGGACGTCCCAGTCGACGATCGCCACCCGCTCGACGCCGGCACGCGCGCGCAGCGCCTGCGCGGCGATCGCCACGTTGTTGAACAGGCAGAAGCCCATGGGCGCGCCCTGCTCGGCGTGGTGGCCCGGCGGACGCAGCGCCGCGAAGGCGCGCTTCGCCTCGCCGCGCGCGACCCGCAGCGCCAGGTCGACCAGCGATCCGGCCGCGAGCCGCGCCACCTCGAGCGAGCGCGGCGAGGCATAGGTGTCGGGGTCGAGCTGCGCCGAGCGACCCTCGAGCGGGCTGAGCGCGTCGAGGTATTGGCGGTGGTGCGCGAGCAAGAGCTCGTCGGTCGTGGCCTCGCGTGGCGCGACGGCGCGCACCCGGTCGGACAAGCCGTCGAGCGCGCGCTCGATCGCCTGCAGGCGTTCCGGGCACTCGGGGTGCGCGCGCGGGGGCCGGTGCTCCTGGAAACGCGGGTCGCGCACGACGAGCGGGCGTGAGTCAGCCACGCGCGCAGCATAGCGGCGATTGACACACTCCGGCGCCTGGACGATACAACGGCGCTGTGGCCGCCAGGCGAGAGCCAGAGCTTGGGCGCCGGGGCCTTGCGACCGTTGCGATCACCGGCGTCGGCACGTTCACGGGCGCGCGCACCGCGGAGCGCTTGCTCGAAGGGGACAGCCCGCCGCGCATCGTCGCGCTCGACCTGCGCCTGCCGCGCCGGCTCGAGGGGCGGGTCCGCTTCCATCGCGTGGACCTGACCGAGCCGACGGCCGACAGCTGGGTCGCGGAGATCCTCGAGAAGGAGGGCTGCGAGGCGGTGCTGCACGCGGCCTTCTTCACCGACCCGCACCCCGACGTGGAGCTGTCGCACGAGCTCGAGGTGGTGGGCGCCCTGCACGTGATGAACGCGGCGGCGGCGGCCGGCGTGCGCAAGCTCGTGGTCACGAGCAGCGCGCAGGTCTACGGCCCGCACCCCGACAACCCGGGCTATCTCTCCGAGGACCACGAGCTGCGCCCGCACCCGCACGCTCACGCCGCGCGCGACCGCGCGGAGCTCGAGCGCCTGCTGCGCCTGTTCGCGCAGCGCCATCGCGACATGGTGGTGACTGCGCTGCGCCCGTCGTGGATCATGGGTCCGAGCTACGAGTCGGCGGTGACTCGCCGCTTCGAGAGCGGCCGCGTGCTGACGCTGCTCGGCTACGACCCGCTGCTGCAATTCCTGCACGAGGACGACTGGCTCGACGCGATCGAGACCGTGCTCGAGCGCGACGCGCCCGGGCCCTGGAACCTGGCCGGCGACGGCGTGCTGCCGCTGTCGACGCTGCTGCGGCTGGGTGACAAACGCAGCGTGCCGCTGCCGCACCCGCTCCTGTACGGGGCCGCGCGGCTCGACTCACTCGCGCGCACCGGTGACCTGCCCGAGGCCTTCTGGGACCACCTGCGCTTCGGCTGGCTGGTCGACACGCGGCGCGCGCGCGAGCAGCTCGGCTTCGAGCCGCTCTACACCACGCAAGAGGCCTGGATGAGCTTCGTCGTGGCGCGCAAGCTGCGGGGCTACCGGTGAGTCGCGAAGTGCCGCCCGAGGTGCTGGCGGAGCTGCGCGCCTCGGTGCGCTCGCTGCGCCGCGAGCTCGAGCAGCGCTTCGGCGTGGGCGAGCCCGCGGCCGAGGGGCTCGCTGCGCCCGACGCGCCGACGGGCGCCGAGCCTGCGTCCGACGAGGAGCTGCTCGCGTTCGAGGCCGAGCCGCCGCCGCCCGCAGCGCCGGGCTGGCTGGGCTGGCTGCGCGCCGAGCTGGGCGCGCGGCTCGAGCAGATCGACGTCGTCCAGATCTACGAGTCACTGCGCGAGCGGGTGGCGCTCCCGAGCTCGGGCGACATCTCGGCCGAGGTCGACGACTTCGGCCTCGACGCGCGCTATCTCGCGCTCGCGCGCCGCTGGCTCGACTGGCTGTACGACACCTGGTGGCGCGTCGACGTGAGCGGCATCGAGGGCGTACCCGACGCGCCGCGCGTGCTGTTCGTGTCCAACAGCGCCGGCATCCTGCCCTGGGACGCGCTCATGATCGCGCACGCGGTCGAGCGGACTCACTCGTCGCACCGGCGGCCGCGCCCGCTCGTGTCGGACTGGATCGCGACCTTGCCGTTCTCGCAGTCGCGCCTGGCGCGGCTGGGCGCGGTGCGCGCCTGCGCCGAGAACGCCGAGAGACTGCTCGCGGCGAACGAGTGGGTGATCGCGTTTCCCGAGGGCCAGAAGGGCGCGCTGAAGCCGTTCCGCGAGCGCTACCGGCTGCAGCGCTTCGCGCGCGGCGGCTTCGTGTCACTCGCCGTGCGGCTGCGCGCGGTGCTGGTGCCGGTGGCGGTGATCGGCTCGGAAGAGGTGCACCCGATCCTGTTCGAGCCGCGCATCGTGCGCCGCTTGATCGGTGTGCCGCTCCCGGTGACTCCCACGTTTCCACTGCTCGGGCCGCTGGGCGTGGTTCCGCTGCCCAGCCGCTGGCGCATCCGCTTCGGCGAGCCGATCTGGTTCGACGACGTCGCGCCCGAGCGCGCCGCAGACCCGCTGTACGTGAACCGCACGCGCGAGCGCGTGCGCGGCGCCATCCAGACGCTGCTCGACGAGGAGCTGCCCCGTCGCCGGTCCGTGTTTGTTTGACTTCGTTCGGCTTCGCCTCACTGCGCGCGACTGCGTCGCTTGCGGCCCTCGCTCAGGGCTGACTGACTTCGCTCCCGGGGGCGTCGGTCAGAGCGAGCGGTCGCGGCTCGAGTCTCCGGCGGCGAGGCGGGCCTCGAAGTTCTCGAGCGCCGCGGCCAGCCGCTCGAGGTTCTTGTTCAGCGCCTCGAGGTCGCCGCGCGTGGGCAGGTCGGCCACGCGCAGCACCCGCTCGACCGCGCTGTGCACGGTCTCGCGGATGTCGGCCGCTTCCACGCGCGCGACGTCGCCCGGTGTGCGGATCCAGCGCTTCACGTTGTCGCGCATCTCGTTCAGGTTCGTCTCGACGTCGCCGACGCCGCGCCGCACCAGGCTGTAGAGCGCGTCGCCGCCGCGCTGGATCAGCTCGGCGAGCAGCGTGCCAGACACCGCGCCGTCGCGGTCGCGGTTCTCCTTCTGGTCGTCGACCAGAATCTGCGAGAGCACGATCGGCGTGATCTCCTCGCCGGTCTCGTTGTCGATCACACAGATGTCCTGGCCTTCGCGCACCAGCTCCGAGATACCCCGCAGCGTGATGTACCGGCTCGACTCCGTGTTGTAGAGCTTGCGGTTCGCGTAGCGCTTGATCAGGATCGCCATCGCGCCGGAGTATCCCACCGCCCCGGAGGGGGGTCAAACTTCCGCCGCGTGTCTCGGCGCCCTGCACGGCCCGGCTGCGGCTCCGCGCGCGCGGCGCCCGGCGCGGGCTCGGCGAACACCTCGGCCAGCGCCGCGAACAGCTCCGCGACGCGCGCCGCGGCCGGGTCGCCGTGCGCGCGCGCGGCCCAGCGCTGCGACTCGGAGAGCAGCGCCGCGTGCCAGTCCGCGCGCGCGGGCGCGCGCTCCGCGAGCAGCTCGAGCACGGCGCCGGCGAGCGCGGCCAGCTCTTCGCCCGCGCGCAGCAGGTGGCGCAGCACGCGCTCGCCCGAGTCAGCCATCGCGCGCTCCGAAGATCTCGCGCGCGATGCGCGCGAGCCCGGCCGTGGCGCGCACCTCGTCCGCGAACAGCGGCACCACGCGCAGCGCGTCGGCCTCGAGCGGCAGCGCGCGTTCCAGCGCCTGACGCACTTCTGTGTCACGGCGGGCGAGCGCGGCCTGCGCGCGCGCCGCGCCGACCAGCGCGCGCGCGGAGTCGGCGGCGGACAGCGTCGGGTCCTGCCCGGCCAGGGCGCTCGCGAGCCACCGCTCGGCGCGCGCGGCCTCGGCCGGGTCGTCGGCGGGCGGCGCGCCCGGACCCGGCCAGACGTGCACGCGGTTCAGCACCAGCCCCACCAGGTGGATGCCCTCGGCCGACAGCCGCTCCCAGAACGCCTGCGCACGGCGCGCCTGCGCCAGGTCGGGGCCCGCGACCAGCACGAAGCCGCAGGCCGGGTCACGCAGCAGGCGCGCGACCTCGCGCGCGCGCTCGCTGAAGCCCGCGAGCAGCTCCTCGAAAACCAGCAGAAACTCCGAGATCGCGGTCAGGAACTCCAGGCCCGTCACTCGCTCGAGCACGCGCAGCACGAACTCCGAGCCGCTGCGGAACAGGCGCAGGCTGGCGCGCCCGACCACCGCCGCGGGATGCAGCAAGAGCTTCAGGAACTGGCCGTCGAGAAACCCGGACAGCCGCCGGGGCGCGTCGAGAAAGTCGAGCGCGTGCGCCGCAGGCGGCGTGTCGAGCACGATCAGGTCGTAGCGGCCCTCGCTGTGCATCTGCAAGAGCTTCTCGGTGGCCGAGTACTCGCGGCTGCCCGCGAGCGCGTCGGACAGGTTCTTGTAGATCGCGTTGGCGAAGATGCGCTCGCGCGCCGCCGGATCCTTGGCCAGGCGCTCGACCAGCTCGTCGAAGGTGCGCTTGGTGTCGAGCATGAGCGCCGAGAGACTCGCGCCCTCGGGCGCGCCGAGCTCGCGCAGCACGGCGGGCGGCACCTCGCGCGCCGTGTGGTCGAGCGGCCCGGTGCCGAGCGCGTCGGCCAGGCGGCGCGCGGGGTCGATGGTCATGACCAGAACGCGCTTGCCCGCGCGCGCGGCCTCGAGCCCGAGCACGGCGGCGATGGTGGTCTTGCCGACGCCGCCCGTACCCACGGTGACCAGCACGCGGCAGTCGAGCCAGCGGTCCGGCTTCACGCCAGCGCCTCTTGCAGGCGGTCGGCCAGCGCGCCGGCGCCCTCGGGCCCGTCGACGCCTCCCGCGAGCCAGGGCAGCTCGATCGGCGCTGCGCCGGTCTTCTGCGCCAGCAGGTCGAGATACTCGCGTTGCATGCGCGCGCGCGCGAGCCGGTGGCGCGCGGCTGCAGTCACGATCTCGGGCTCGGCCAGCGGCGAGGGCGCGGCGCCGCGCGGCAGCCGCGCCAGGCACGCCAGCGCGCGCTCCGGGTCGGGCAGGCCCAGCGGCGGCTCGACGCCGTTCGCGATCACCGGCCCCAGGCTCATGCCGAGCTCGCGCACGCGCGCGCGCAGCTCGAGTGTCTCGTTGGTCGGCAGCTCCTCGGGCAGCGTGACCGGCAGCACCCAGGTCTGCGCCGCGTCGGTCATGAGCTCGTGCACGCGGTCCGTGTTGCGGCGCAGCGGGCCCATGCGCACGGTGTCGAGCACCACGTTGGGCACCGACAAGAGCGAGAGACCGTGACCCGTCGCGGGTGCGTCGACCACGATCAGCGGCCAGAGCGGCGCCCCGCCGCGCTGCTCGAGCGAAGTCAGGTGCCACAGCTTTCCGAGCGTGATCAGCTCGCGCCAGCCGGGCGCGGCGTCGAGGAAGCGGTGGAAGCCGGTGTTGCCCACGATCGCGCGCGCCACCATGCGCACGTGGAGCTGCAGCGCGAGATACTCCTCGAGCGCGTGCTCGGGCACGAGCTGCAACGCGAACAGCTCCGGCCCGATCCGCTCCGGCTCACGGCTGCGCTCGGCGCGCCCGCTCGCGCCGGCCAGCAGCTCGCGCACGGCGTCGGAGTCGCCGAGCTCCACCACCAGCGTGCGGCGGCCCGAGCGCGCCCCCAGGAGCCCGAGCGCCGCGGCGACGCTGGTCTTCCCCGTGCCGCCCTTTCCGGTCACGAGCAAGAGACGGCGCGACAGGAGCGCAGCGAGCGTTCCTGTCACGTGCGCGACTCAAGCGGCGGGCGTTCCGCGACGAAGAACGCGCCGAGGACCGCTGCGGCCGGGGCAACATGATCGTCCAGTGCGAGAACTGCGAGACACGCTTCCACGTCGCGGACGCGCGCATTCCCGAAAAGGGGGCGCGCGTGCGCTGCTCGCGCTGCCACCACCGCTTTCACATCACGCCCTCGTCCGGAACGACCTCGAGCCCGAACTCCGGGCCCGATGTTAGCGCGCGCACCGAGACGAAGAGCCGCGAGACCGAGGCCCCGCCCGGGGGCGGCGGCGGCGACGACCTCGAGAACCCGGAGTTTCTCTTCGAGGGAAACTCGGTGTCCGAAACGCCCAAGCGCGCCAAGGGTGCACCCGAGCGCGAGCCGGAGCCCGAGTCCGAGCCTGAGCCCGAAGCCGTGGCGGCCACGCCGCAGCCCGAGCCGGCGCGTCCGCCCTCGCCAGACCTCGAGCCCGACCAGGTGCCCGAGGTGCGCGTGGTCGAGACGGGCGGCAAGACGGCGCAGGAGATGCTCGACGCCGGCGCGCCCAAGCTCGCCAAGGGACCGAGGGTCGAGTTCGCCGAGTCGCTCGCGGACCCCGCCTCCGACGATGACGACGACACACGCAGCCGCTTCATGCTGGGCGACGAGCCTCCCGCGGCCACGCCGCGCGAGGCTCCGCCGTCGTTGCGGCCCGCGAAGGACAAGCCCGCCAAGCCGGTCGCCACGCTCACGCCGATCATCCGGCCGCCCGTGCCGGCGCCCAAGCCCGCCGCGCCGAAGTCGGCGAAGTCCGAGATCGACGCGGCGTTCGGCGCGGGGCTGGGCGACGAGGAGGAGAGCGATCCCGGCTGGGAGTCACTCACTCAGTCGGACGAGTCCGAGGCCAAGAGCGTGTTCGACGTGGGCGCCTCGTTCGGGCTGGGCGCGGGCGACGCCGAGGGCGCGAGCGACGTGCCGATCGCGGCCAGCGAGTCGAAGCCGGTCACTCTGTTCGACCAGGGCGCGGGCGGCAAGAAGCGCCAGGCAGCGGTCTTCGATCCCGAGGCGCCGAGCCCGGCCGGCCTGATCGCGCGCGTGGTCGCGGCGCTGGTGGGCGTCGCGCTGTTGGGCGGCGCGCTGCGCGGCCTCGCGCTGCAGCGGGCCGCCACGCTCGCGAGCACGCAGGCGGAGGAGGGCGCGGGCTGGGTCGCGACCGACGTCGAGACCTTCGTCGCGCGCGACAGCTTGGGCGAACGCGTGCTGGTGGTGCGCGGCAACCTGTTCCCGAACGGCGCCGCGCCGCCGCCCGAGGTCGAAGTCGCGCTGCTCGGCAACTCCGGCGAACGCGTCGGCGAGCCGCGCCGCGCCTGGCTCGAGCGCCTCGACGACGCCGAGATCGCCCCCGACGCGCTCACGGTGCGCCTCGCCTCGAGCGCGGGCGAGCTCTCGGGCGTGGGTCCGCAAATCACCGGCTTCACGGCGCTGCTCGCGGACCCGCCGGCCGCGGCGCGCCGCGTCCAGGTGAATCTCGCGCAGGGCAAGGCGGTGCTGCCGCCCGGCATCGCCACCGCCACGACCCCGCCACCGGCGCCCGCGCCGGCCGCGCTGCCCGCCCACGACACGCAGCTCGCCGCCCCGGCCACACCGCCCGCGCCCGCACCAGTCACACCTCCGGCCCCGGCCCACGACACGCAGCTCGCCACTCCGAGCGCGCCTGCGCCGGCGCCGCAGCCGTCGCAGGTGAAGCCGGACGCCGTGGTGCCCGCGTCGCCGGCCCCGGAGCCGGACTGACTCACTCGCCGCGCGAGATGAGCGCGCGCTAAGCTTGGGGCGGCTTCTGGTCGTCGCCGTTCTTCGGCGTGACGTCGATCTCGGGAGGCGCCTTGAGCGCGGAGCGGAAGTTCTTGATGCCCTCGCCCAGGCCCGCGCCGATCTGCGGCAGTCGGCCGGCTCCGAAGAGCACGACCACGATCAAGAGGATCACCAGCAGCTCGGGAACGCCCAATCCGAACATGCCGGGAGGATCGGCGTGACCCTGGTTGAAGTCAACCGAGCGACCCGGAACACTGCGCCGCCATGAAGCCGGGAATCTTCAAGGCCTACGACGTCCGCGGACTGGTGCCCGAGGAGCTCGACGCGCGCACGGCGCTGGCCACGGGCCGCGCCTTCGCCCGCCACCTGGAGCGCGGGCCGATCGCCGTCGGCTACGACATGCGCGCCAGCGCCGACGAGCTGCGCGACGCTTTCCACGCCGGACTGCGCGCCGAGGGACGCGAGGTGATCGACGTCGGGCGTGTCTCGACGCCCCAGCTCTATTTCGCCGTCGCGAGCTCGGGTGCGGGCGGCGGCGCCATGATCACCGCGTCGCACAACCCGGGCCGCTACAACGGGTTCAAGCTGTGCGGTCCGAACGCCGTGCCGATCGGCATCGAGTCGGGGCTGGCCGCGATTCGCGACCGCGCGCTCGCGCTCGAGCACGAGCCTGCGCCCGCGGCGCGCGCCGGAGTCACTCGGCGCGACTTCAAGGCGGCCTACTTCGACATGCTGCTCGCGCTGTTCCCGGCGCGCGCGCGCCTGCGCGCGGTGATCGACGCGGGGAACGGCATCGCGGGCGAGGCGCTCTCGGGCCTGCTCGAGCGCCTGCCGCTCAGCGCCAGCCGCATGTACTTCGAGCCCGACGGCAGCTTTCCGAACCACGAGGCCGATCCGCTCAAGCCCGAGAACCTGCACGACCTGCAGCGCGCGGTGAAGGCGGAGCGCGCCGACCTGGGCATCGCCTTCGACGGCGACGGGGACCGCGCGGTGTTCGTGGACGAGCGCGGCGAGGCGATTCCCGCCGACCTCACGACCGCGCTGTTCAGCGACGTGATCCTCGAGCGCGGGCTGCTCGGCGCGAAGCGCGGCCAGCCGATGCTGTACGACCTGCGCTCGAGCCGCGTCGTGCCGGAGACGATGCGCGCGCGGGGCGCGGAGCCGGTCCGCGGCCGCGTGGGTCACGCCTTCATGAAGGCGGTCATGCGCGAGCGCGGCGCCTGCTTCGGCGGCGAGCTCTCGGGTCACTACTACTTCCGCTTCCCCGCCGGCTACATCGCCGACGACGGCGCGGCGGCGATGCTGCTCCTGCTCGAGACCCTGGCGGTGCGCGCACGGCCGCTGTCGGAGCTGTGGCAGCCCTACCGCCGCTACCGCCAGAGCGGCGAGATCAACCGGCGCGTGCCCGACGTGGCGCGCGCGCTCGCCCGGGTGCGCGCGGCCTTCCCCGACGGTGCCGCCGACGAGCTCGACGGACTCACCGTGACCTACCCGAGCTGGTGGTTCAACCTGCGCCCGTCGAACACCGAGCCGCTCCTGCGCCTCAACCTCGAGGCGCCCGACGACGAGTCACTCGCGCGCGAGCGCGACAAGATCCTCGCGCTGATCGAGGCCTCGTGAGCTGGGCCGCGCCGCGCGTCCTGCGGCGCGCGGCGCTCATGCTGCGGCGGGAGCGCTCGCTCTGGCCCTGGATCGCGGTGCCCTTCGCGCTGAACCTGGCGGCGTTCGCGGCCGCGGCGAGCTTGTTCTTCGCGCACCTGGGCGCCCTGGCCGAGCCGCTCCAGCGCTGGCTCGAGGTGCCCACGCCGAGTCACTGGTGGGGCTATCTGGTCGCCGGACCGCTGTGGCTGCTCGCGGCGCTGGTGAAGCTGTTCTTGATCGCGGCCTTCGGCGTCGCGCTCTACTTCGGCTTCACCCTGCTGGGCGGAGTGATCGCCGCGCCGTTTCTCGACGTCTTGTCCGAGCGGGTCGAGAGACTCGCCGCGGAGCGGCCGTTCGAGGCGCCGCGCGGGGCCCGGGCCGCGCTGCGCCGTTCGCTGCGCGCGGTCGTCGCCGAGGGCCAGCGCTTCGCGTTCTTCCTGGCGGTCGAAGGGCTGCTGCTCGCGGCCGGGCTCGTGCCGGGCCTGCAGCCGTTCGCGGCCGCGGCGGGGCTGGGCTTCGCCGCGCTCTTCCTGCCGCTGGCCTACACGGGCTTCGCGCTCGACCGGCGCGAGGTCTCGTTCGCCGCGCGCCGGCGCTGGCTCACGAGTCACAGCCTCGAGATGCTCTCGTTCGGGGGCTTCGCGCTCGTGCTGTTCGCGGTGCCCGGTCTCTCGTTCGTGTGTCTGCCGTGGCTGGTCGCGGCCGGCACGCTGCTCGTGCTCGAGCTCGGCCCGCCGAACCGCCGCTAGCCCGGCGCGACGCGCTCGGCCAGCGCGCGCAGCCAGCCGTCCTCGGCGGCAGTCACTTCGGGGTGCAGCTCCACGGCCGCGAGGCCGTGCGCGCCCGCCGCGAAGCCGCGCGCCAGGCGCGCGCCGAGGCCCACACCGACCAGCGACACGCGCGCGGGATCGAGCTCCGGGTCGGCGCGCAGCCGGGCCACGACCTCGACCAGGTCGGCGGCGGTCTGCGCCTCGAGGTCCGCGCGCAGGCGCGCGGCGATCGGGTGACTCGGGTCGAGCGCCTCCGCCGACAGCTTGTCGCTATGGCGGGTGCCGCACAGCACCAGGTCGAAGCTCGCCACGGCCGCGCGCGGCGACCAGGCGGCGCGCGCGCGCTCGACCCAGTCGCCGGCGGAGCGGCCGTCGGCCGTGCACAGCACCACCACGGGCAGGCGCCCGCGGCGCGCGGGCTTCCAGGTGCGCCCGTGGACCCGGTCGCCGCGCGAGAAGAGCGTCCAGCGCGTCTCGCTCACGCGGCGCGCCCGAGCGCGAGGCGCCGCGAGAGCGCGCGCAGCTCCCGCGCGCCGGCGCTCGTCCCGTCGTCGCTCACGTGCACCGACTCCCCGCGCAGGAGCGCGCGGAACAGCTGCGGGTCACTCGGCAGGGCGGGCGCGACCTCGACCTCGAGCCCGTGCTGGCGCCGTGCCGCGGCAGCCAGGCGCTCGCCCAGCTCGCCGGCTTCGGCCGCGCTGCGCGCGCCCACGAGCCAGGCGAGCACGCGCGCGCCCGAGAGCGCGGGCGCGATCTCGCGCAGCACGCGCAGCGCGCGCGCGACGCCGCCGGCCGATGCGTCGACCGGCACCAGAATCTCGTCGAGAAAGGTCCGCGCGGGGCTCGCCAAGAGCTGCGCCAGGCGCTCGGGCCGCTCGAGCGCGACCACCGGCTCCTCCAGCTCGCCGGCGGCGATCGCCGCGGCGAGCTCGGCCGGGCCGCGCTCCCCGCTCGAGACGCGCACGCCCGGCACAATGGGCAGGAGCGGCGAGGGCACGAACGAGGCCTCGACCCGCGCGCTGCCGCGCTCCACGGCCAGCGTGCCCGCCAGCTCGAGCGCGAGCGCGCACCACAACAGCCGCTCCGGGCCGGTCGCCACGCACACACGCGGCGCCGGGCCCTCGGCCGGGTGACTCGCGGGCTCGCTCTCGCTCGCCGCCGCCCGCTCGCGCGCCGCGCTCTGCTCGTCCTCCGGAATGAAGTAGTGGAGGACGTCTCCGAGGTTCTTGCTGCGCGCCACCGATCGACTCGGGCGCGTCGCGCCCGCTTTCTAGCTGATGATCAGGACCGAGTTTACCCCGCCGGCCGGGCCCTCGACCCGCCGCGGATTACTCGGGTCGGGCGTCCACTCGCCGTCGACGAAGTAGCGGTACTGGTACACGCCCGGTCCCAGGCGCACGACCTTCTCCCAGGTCCCGCCCGGACCCTGGCGCGTCTCGACGCCCTGGTCGGGAACCCAGTTGTTGAAGTCGCCCGCCAGCTGCACGTCGCGCACGCGCGGGTCCTTGAAGGTGAACACGACCCCCTTGGCGCCGGCGTTGTTGATCTCGGCGTCGGTGGGCGGGGTGGGCGGCTCCGGGATCGGCGCGGCCTCGTCCTCCTCGCGGTCGTACAGGACCTCGAGCGCGAGCGACATGTAGTCGACGAAGCCGTAGGAGCGCCGGTCGAGCGTGGCGATCGGCACGCCGCGCTGCGCCGCCTCGCGCAGCCGCACGTTGGAGCGGATCACCGAGTCGAACACCAGGTCCTTGTAGGTCTCGCGGATCTCGGCCAGGGCGCGCTTGGCAAAACGCGTTCGCCCGTCGAACAACGTCGGGAGAATGCGGATCTTCAGCGAGTGACCGATGCGGTCTTCGAGCAGCGCGATCGTCTCGAGCAGCTTCGCGACGCCGTGCATCGAGAAGTAGCTGGTCTCGAGCGGGATGATCACTTCCTGCGCGGCGCGCAGCGCGTTGAAGGTCAGGATGCCCACGTTGGGCGGGCAGTCGATCAGCCCGAAGTCGTAGGCCTTGTCGAGCTTCGCCAGCGCGGCGGCGAGTCTCTCGGTGCGGCCGCGCGCGCCTTCGGCGGTGAGCTTCTGCTCCAGCGCCGACAGGATGACGCCCGACGGTGCGACGTCGAGGTGGTCCGCCGCCGCGACGATCACGTCGCCCAGCTTCGCACCCGCGCCCTCCGGCTCGGACAGCACGTCGTACAGGTTGTCGGAGACTTCTTCCGGATCGACGCCCAGCCCGAGCGTGGCGTGTGCCTGCGGGTCCATGTCGACCACGAGCACCGAGTGACCCTCGGCCGCGAGACACCCGGCCAGACTCACCACGGTGGTGGTCTTTCCGCAGCCACCCTTCTGGTTCATCACCGCAATGCAGCGCATCTGTCCCTCCCCACGACTACGAGACAGCTAGAACGCCTGCGCGGACGGTGGGGTGGAAGAGTGAGAGGGTCGGAGGGACTCTCTGCGCGCGCTGCACGCGGATCGCGTCCCTCGGACTACCCAGATCGGCCGAGGCAGATCGCGGGATCTCCCTCAAGTTCCCTACCCCCCATGGAACGCGACGAACGGTAGCAGCAGGAGAAAGCAATGGCCAATGCAGAACACGTCGGACCGCGCCGGATCGGTGTCTTCGACCTGGGCTCGAACACCATTCTGCTGCTGGTCATGGCCGCGGACGGGAGTGTGATTCGTGACCAGGCCCGGATCACCCGCCTGGGGCAGGGTGTCTTCGAGCGCGGCGAGCTCGCGCCCGACGCGATCGCGCGCACCCGCGCAGCCGTCTCGGAGTTCGCGGCTCTTGCTCGAACGGACGGCGTCGAGCGACTGGTGGCGGTCGGCACCGAGGCGCTGCGCCGAGCGCGGGGCGGCTCACAGTTTCTCGGCGAGCTGGTGCGCGACGGCCTGGTCGACGCCGCGCGCGTGCTCACCGGCGACGAGGAGGCCGAGCTCACCGTGGAGGCCACGCGCCGCAGCGTCGAGGGGGCGCTGGCCGTGATCGACGTCGGCGGTGGCAGCACCGAGGTCGCCTGGCGCGAGGCCGCCGGCGCGCCGATCCGCGGTGTCTCGCTGCCGCTGGGCAGCGTGCGGCTCACCGAGGCCCACCTGCCGCGCCACCCGATCCCCGCCGCCGACCTCGCGGCGCTGCGCGACCACGTGCTCGTGGCCAGCGACCCGCTCGCGCGCGCGCTGCCCGGCGGGCTGCCGGCGAACGCCGCGATCGTGGCGGTCGCGGGCACGGCCACCACGCTGGCGGCGCTCGAGCAGCGGCTCGAGCCGTACGACCCGGCGCGCGTCGAGGGCTTCGCGTTCGAGCGCGCGCGGCTGGTGCAGTGGATCGAGCGGCTGGCGCATCTGGGCGTTCCGGAGCGGCGCCGCCTGCCGGGGCTCGAGCCGGGCCGCGCCGACGTGATCGTGGCCGGGCTCGTGTGTCTCGAGGTGGCGCTGCTGCGCCTGCGCGCGACCCGCTTCACGGTCTCGGAGCGCGGCGTGCGGCACGGCGTCGCGCTGCGCATCCTCGCTGGCCACAAGCTCTTTTGATACCGTCGACTTTCCGTGGAAGAGCCAGTCCTGGTGGTCGTCGGCCCCGACGGGCCGCGGCCGTTCATGCGCGGGATCCTCGTGCAGTCACTGGTGACGCGGGGCGTTCCGTTCGATGTCGCCTTTCAGACCGCGACCGCGGTGCGCGACCGGATCGCGGCGCGCGGGAAGGTGGGGGTCGATGAGCTCTCCACCCTGGTCGAAGAGCTGCTCGACGACCGCTACGACCTCGACGCGCTCGGCGCGATCACGCCCGTCGAGCCGCCGCGCGTGATCGAGGAGGACGGCTCGTGGAGCCCGTTCTCGAAGGGCATCCTGGCGGTCTCGCTGATGGGCGCGGGCTTGGAGCCCACGGACGCCTACGACGCGGCGCGCGAGATCGAGCAGAGTCTCCTGAGTCAGGGCCGCTCGGCGATCGACCGCACGGAGCTGCGGCACCTGGTCGCCGCCACGATCGAGCGCACCGACGGCCCCATCCCGGCCGCCTGGTACCGGCTGTGGCGCGCTGCGCGCGACGACGGGAAGCCCAGCCTGGTGCTGATCGGCGGCGCCACCGGCTCCGGCAAGACGTCGCTCGCGATCGAGGTCGCGCGGCGCCTCGAGCTGCCGCGCGTGATCGGCACCGACTCGATCCGCCAGATCATGCGTCTCATGTTCTCGCCGGACCTCATGCCCGAGATCCACTGCTCCACCTTCGACGCCTACCTCGCGCTGCCGCGCGCCACCTCGCTGGTCGGCGACCCGGTCGTCGTGGGCTTCCGCGAGCAGGCACAGAAGATCGCGGTCGGCGTGCACGCACTGCTCGAGCGCGCGGTCGAGGAGAACACGAGTCTTCTCATCGAGGGCGCCAACCTGGTGCCGGGCATGCTCGAGCTGGGGCGCTTCGCCGGCCGGGCGCACGTGACGTTCGTGATGACGGGTGCGCTCGACCCCGAGGCGTACCGGGGGCGCTTCTCGACCCGCAACATGAAGGCCCGCAACCGCTCGGCGGACCGCTACCTCGAGCACTTCGACGAGATCCTGGCCATCCAGCGCTATCTCGTCGCTGAAGCCGAGCGCTACGGATTGCCGATCGTGGACAACGTACAGTTCGACACCGCGGTGGTGTCGGTGATCCGGGCCGTCATCGCGACCCTGGAGAAAACCCAGGCGCAGGCAGTCGAAGAGGGGGCCGAGTGACCGCGCGAACGCTCCGCAAGGTCACGGCGCTGGTCGCGCTCGCGGCCGCCACCAGCGCCTGCGGCACCATCTCGGTGGAGGAAGAGAAGGAGATCGGCGCGCAGATCCAGGCCCAGCGGCGCAAGGAGATGACCTTCGTCCGCGACCCGGTGTGCGTGAACTACATCCGCCAGTTCGGCGCCCAGCTCGCGGCCTCGGCGCGGCCCTCGCCGTTCGAGTTCCGCTTCTATCTGGTCGAGGACGAGGCGATCAACGCCGACGCCATTCCGGGCGGCGCCGTGTACATCCGCACCGGGCTGCTCCTGGCGGTGAAGAACGGCGCCGAGCTCGCGGGCGTGATGTCGCACGAGATGGGCCATGTGACTGCGCGCCACGTGGCCAAGAACATCAACAAGGCCAAGGGCACGAGCTTCGTGGCGAACGTCTTCGCGCTCGCGGTCGCGATCGTGACCGGCAACCCCTATCTCGGGAACCTGGGCGGCGTCGGCGCGGGCGTCGCGGGTCAGGCGTTCATGACCACCTTCTCGCGCGACGCGGAGCGCCAGGCCGACGCGCTGGGAGTCGAGACCATGACCAACGCCGGCTGGAACCCCGAGGGCATGGTCACCTTGTTCGAGACGCTCAAGAAGGAGTACGGCAGCGGCGGCGGCGTGCAGTTTCTCGCCACCCATCCCGCGACCGACGAGCGCATCCAGAACGTGCGCAACGAGATCAAGAAGTACCCGGGATCGGATCAGCTGAAGTTCGACGACCCGAGGCTCCCGATCATCCAGGAGAGACTCAAGCTGATCCTCGGCACCGATCGCGAGAAGGAAGACAAGAGCGACGGCAGCGAGGACCACGATCGATCGGACGACAGCGACTAGTTCGGCGTACAATGCGCCGCCCGCCCAGGTGA
>DATKAO010000047.1 GCA_035498015.1 Myxococcota bacterium | reverse complement strand
CTACGCCGAGCGCGGCCCCGACCACGAGAACGAGGTGCGGCGCATCGAGGACGCGATCCGGCTCGCCGCGAAGCTCCACCTCGAGATCGGCGTGGGTCACGGGCTCGACTACCGCAACGTCGCGCGCCTGGCGCGCATCGGTGAGATCGAGGAGTTCTCGATCGGTCATTCGATCGTGTCTCGCGCGATCTTCGTCGGGCTCGAAGCGGCGGTGCGCGAGATGAAGTCCCTTGTCGGGCGGACTTAGGGGCGTCGGGCTCGCGCTGGTCGAGGTGCCGCGCTTCCGCGCGGTGCTCGAGCGCCGCGGCGACGCCTTCGCCGAGCGCGTGTTCTCGCCCGGCGAGCTCGCCTACGCGCGCGCCAAGAAGCTGGGCTGGCAGAACCTGGCCGCGCGCTTTGCCGCCAAGTCGGCGGGCCGGGCGGCGCTGCGCCGCGCGCTCGGCCGCACCCTGCCGCTGGCGGGCCTCGAGGTGGCGCGCATGAAGAGCGGGGCGCCGTTGCTCGCGCTGACCGAGCGCGCGCAGGTCAGCGAGAGCTTCGAGTTCCAGCTCTCGCTCACGCACGACGCCGACTTCGCCCTGGCCAGCGTGTGGGTGGAGGCGAAGTGACTCCCGATGCGCGCGGCTGGCCGTGTCCGAGCGCCGACGAGATGCGCGCGGTCGACGCCGACGCGATCGCGCGGCTGGGCATCCCCGCGCGCACCTTGATGGAGGCGGCGGGCCGCGCCGTGGCCGAGGCCGTCGCGACTCACTACCCGCAGTGCCGCCGGCCGCTCGTGGCGTGCGGACCGGGCAACAACGGCGGCGACGGCTACGTGGTGGCGCGCCTGCTCGCGCAGCAGGGGCGGGGCGTGACGCCGCGCGTGCTCGAAGTCTCGGAGCTGCCGCGCCAGAGCCCCGAGGCGAAGGCCAACCGCGACCTGTGCCTGGCGGCGGGGATCGAGCTGCGCGCGGGCGCCGGCGTGGCCCGGGCGGCGCTCGCCGGCTGCGACCTCGTGGTAGACGCGCTGTTCGGCGTGGGACTGTCGCGCCCGGTGACCGGCGAGCCGGCGGCCATGCTCACGGCGCTCGCGGGCGCCGGGCTGCCGATCGTGTCGGTCGATGTGGCCTCCGGCGCGTCTAGCGACACGGGGCTCGCCCTGGGCTTCGCGCTCGAGCCCGAGCTTTGCGTCGCGCTGGGCCTGCCCAAGCTCGGGCAGGCCCTGGTCGCGGGCTCGGGCCGCGTGCTCGTGGCCGACATCGGCCTCCCGGCGGAGTCGGTCGCGCGCGCCGGCATCCGCGCGCACCTCCTGACGCGGAGCGCCGCGCGCGCGCTCCTGCCGCCGCGCCCCGCGACGGGTCACAAGGGCACGTTCGGCCACGCGCTGGTCGTGGGCGGGTCACTGGGCAAGACCGGCGCGGCCATCCTCTCCGCGCTGGGCGCGCTGCGCGCGGGCGTCGGTCTGCTCTCGATCGCGGCCCCGCGCGCGCTCGTGCCGATCCACGCGGCGCAGCTGGCCGAGGCGATGTGCGTGGCGCTCGCCGATGCCGGCTCGGGCGAGTTCGCGGCCAGTCACTCGGCGGAGATCGCGCGCGAGGCCGCGGCGCGCGACGCGCTGGTGCTGGGCCCCGGGCTCGGCCAGAGCGACGGCGCCGCCGCGCTGGCGCGCGCGCTCGCCACCGGCGCCGCCGTGCCGGCCGTGATCGACGCCGACGCGCTGAACGCCTTCGCCGGCGCGCTCGAGTCACTGCGCGCGCGCGCGCCGCGCGTGCTCACCCCGCACCCGGGTGAGGCCGCGCGCCTGCTCGGGCGCGACAGCGCGGCAATCCAGGCCGACCGGGCCGGCGCCGCGCGTGCGCTGGCGGCGGGTGCGCAGGCCATCGTCGTCCTGAAGGGGGCGCGCACGGTCGTGGCGAGCCCCGCGGGCGAGCTCTCGATCAACCCGACCGGCGGCCCCGGCCTCGCGGCGGGCGGCTCGGGCGACGTGCTCGCGGGCGTGATCGGCGCCTTGCTCGCACGCGGCCTTCCGGCCTGGGACGCCGCGCGCCTCGGCGTGTACCTGCACGGCCTCGCGGGCGATCTCGGCCCGCTCCAGGGCGGACTCGCCTCCGAGCTCGCGGCGCGCATTCCCGCCGCCTGGCAGGCGCTCGCCGCGGCAGAATCTCCCGATGAACCCGGCATTCTCCGTCCGCTCGCGTAGCGCCGACCAGACCCGCGCGCTGGGCCGGGCCCTGGGCGAGCGGCTGCGCGGCGGCGACGTGGTCGGGCTGTCCGGGCCCTTGGGCGCCGGCAAGACCTGCTTCGTGCAGGGCCTGGCGCGCGGGGTGGGCGTGCCGGACTCGGCCGCAGTCACCAGCCCGACCTTCGTGCTGGTCGCGGAATACCCGGGACGCCTCTGGCTGAGACACGCGGACTTCTATCGGGTAGAAAGCTACGCTCGCCTGCTCGACGCGGGCTTCGACGACCTCGCGGCCCCGGACGGGGTGCTGGTCGTCGAGTGGCCTGAGCGCTTCCCCGAGGCCCTCCCCGCAGACCGCCTCGAGCTGCGCATCGCGGCCGATGCGGTGTCGGGCGAGCGCGAGATCGGGATCGAAGCGCGCGGCGAGCGCGCGCGGGAGCTGTTGAAGGAACTCGAGTCGTCATGGCGCTGATCGTCCAGAAATACGGGGGCACCTCGGTGGCGGGGGCGGAGCGCATCCGCAACGTGGCGCGCCGCGTGGTCGACACCCAGAAGCGCGGGCACGAGGTCGTGGTCGTGGTGTCCGCGATGGCGGGAGTCACCGACCAGCTCGTCGCGCTGGCGCACGAGATCTCGCCCAGCCCCGACCCGCGCGAGTACGACATGCTGGTATCGACCGGCGAGCAGCAGACGATCGCGCTCCTGGCCATGGCGATCCAGACGCTGGGCGTGCGCGCGCGCAGCTTCACCAGCGCCCAGGTCAAGGTCTACACCGACGACGACCACGCGCGCGCGCGCATCCACCGCATCGACACCGCGCGCATCCGCGACGAGATCGCGGCCGGCGGCATCGCGGTGCTGCCCGGCTTCCAGGGAGTCACCGACGACGGCGACATCACCACGCTCGGGCGCGGCGGCTCCGACACCAGCGCGGTGGCGGTGGCGGCGGCGCTCGGCGCCGACGTGTGCGAGATCCTGACCGACGTCACCGGCGTGTTCACCAGCGACCCGCGCATCGTGCCCAACGCGCGCAAACTCGAGCGCATCTCCTACGACGAGATGCTCGAGATGGCGAGCCTCGGCTCCAAGGTGCTGCAGATCCGCTCGGTGAAGTTCGGCAAGCAGTTCCGAGTTCCGGTCCACGTGCGCAGCACGTTCAGCGACGAGGAGGGCACCTGGGTGGTTCCCGAGAGCGAGATCATGGAGCGCCTGGTGGTTTCGGGCGTCACCTACAACCGCGCCGAGGCCAAGGTCACGATCTTCGGCGTGCCCGACGTGCCGGGCATCGCGGCGCGCATCTTCGGGCCGCTCAGTGACTCGGGCATCGTGGTCGACATGATCGTGCAGAACGTCTCGACCCAGGGTCACACCGACATGACCTTCACGGTCGCGCGCGGCGACATGAAGCGCGCGCTCGCGCTGGTGGAGCAGGTGGGCCGCGAGCTCGGCGCCGCGGGCGTGAAGTCCGACAGCGGCATCGCCAAGATCTCGGTCGTGGGCCTGGGCATGAAGGACCACGCGGGCGTGGCCGGGAAGATGTTCAAGGTGCTCTCCGACCACAACATCAACATCCAGATGATCAACACCTCCGAGATCAAGATCTCCGTGGTGATCGACGAGAAATTCACCGAGCTCGCGGTGCGCGCGCTGCACGACGCGTTCGAGCTCGGCGCGACCGCGGCGGAGGCCGAAGACGCCTGACCCGGGGCCTCGCGTCCCGGCGACGGGCGCCGCGCGCGCGGCCGTGTGGGGAGCGCTCGCGGCCGCGGCGCTGGGCTTCGCCCTGCCGCCCGCCGCGCCCGGGCGCCTCGCGCTCGTGGCCGACACCGAACGGTGTCGGCTGGGCGCGCTCGGCTCGGGCCCGGCCTGTGACTGCGCGCGCACGCCGCTCGGGGTGCGCGAGGCGCTCGGGCTGGCCGCGCCGCTGAACCGGCTGTCGGCGCGTGGGCTCGAGCGCGTGCCGGAGATCGGCCCGGCGCGCGCAGCCGCGATCGTGGCCGAGCGCGAGCGCGGCGGCCCCTTCGCGAGCCTCGAAGAGCTGGCGGCCCGCGTGCCCGGGATCGGCCCCAAAACGGTCGACCGGATCCGGTCCCGCTTGTTTGTCGCGGGACCGGATCCGGCCTGTGGGGGGAGGCGGGAGTAGGGGGGAGTCCGAGTCCGCCTCGAGGTCGCCGGCCGTACAGCAAGGAGGGAGTCGCCCGGCGCTCCCGAGGCGTGCCCCGGGATTGAGCAAGCCACGTGCCGCGCGGGGCCGGCTCAAACACGGTCCAAGCGTGCGCAAGAGAGTCGTGCGGGTGAGAGAGGAGGAAGCGCGCCTCCACCGCTAGTCTCCCCAGGGGCGTGGGCAGGGTGCCCACGCGAGCATGGGGACTCCTTGATCTATCTGGACCACAACGCCTCGGCACCTCTGCGACCGGAGGCCCTGCGGGCGCACCAGGAGGCGCTGGAGCGCGTGTTCGGGAACCCTTCGAGCGCGCATGCCGCGGGCGCCGAGGCGCGCGCCGTGCTGTCCCGCGCGCGCCGGCAGGTGGCCGCGCTGGCCGGAGTCGCGCCGGAGGGGCTCGTGTTCACCAGCGGCGCGAGCGAGGCGAACAACACCGTTCTGTGTGGGCTCGAGCCGGGTGCCCGGCTCGTGACTTCCGCGGTCGAGCACCCCTCGTTGCTCGAGGCCGCGGCCGCTGCGCGCGCGCGCGGCGTGCGCGTGACGGTCGTGCCGGTGGAGCGCGACGGGCGGCTCGACCCGGACCGCTTCCGGGCCGCGCTCGAGCCGGGCAGCGCGCTGGCCTCGGTGCAGTGGGCGAACCACGAGACGGGCGTGCTGCAGCCGATCGCGGAGCTCGCGGCCGCCGCTCGCGCGGCCGGCGTTCCGTTCCACACCGATGCCGCGCAGGCCTTCGGCAAGACCGCCCTCGCGCTCGAGTCACTCCCGATCGACCTGGCCTCGCTCTCGAGCCACAAGCTGGGCGGCCCGAAGGGCGTGGGCGCGCTCTGGCTGCGCCCGCGGGCTCCGTTCGCGCCGCTGCTCCACGGCGGCCAGCAGGAGCGCGGCCGGCGGGCGGGCACCGAGAACGTGCCGGCGCTCGCCGGCTTCGGCGCCGCCTGCGAGGCCGCGGGCGCGGAGCGCGCCGACCGGGCGGAGCTGCGCGACTCACTCTGGCGCGGGATCGCCGCCTCCGTGCCGGACCCGGTGCGGAACGGCGGGCCCGAGCACGTGCTGCCCCACGTGCTCGACGTCTCGTTCCCCGGCGCCTCGGGCGAGGCGCTGGTCGAGGCGCTCGACCTGGAGGGCATCGCGGTCTCGACCGGCGCCGCGTGTCACTCGGGCTCGACCGAGCCGTCGCCGGTGCTGCTCGCCATGGGCGTGCCGGCCGAGCTCGCGCGCGCCGCGCTG
>DATKAO010000046.1 GCA_035498015.1 Myxococcota bacterium | reverse complement strand
CGGGTAGGCGCCGGGCCGACTGACCTCGCCGAAGATGTAGAAGGTGCGGCTCTCCGACTTGAACAGCGTGACGGTGACGTCGGGCTGAACGATGAACTCCTTCAGCCGGCGAGTCATCTCCGCGCGCACGTCGTCGATCGTGCGCCCGCGCACGTCAACGTCGCCGATCAGGTCGAAGGAGACGCGTCCGTCGGGTCTGACCACGAGCTCGCGCTTGATCTCGGGCTCGGGCCGTACGGTGACCACGATGACGTCCGGCGGCGCCAGGTGGTACTCGGCCTGCAGCGAGGGCATGCCCGGATGGCCGGCGCTGGTGGCGCAGGCGGCGCACAGTGCGGCGAGCAGGAGCACGGCGGTGCGAGTGTCTCGAATCAAGTCGGTACCCCCTCTTCCCTCTTGTCGCTTTCCAGTGTAGCTCGCGCGCGGGTCGTGTCAGCTCGCGCCGCGACCGGAGATCACGGCGGGGAACGTGGCGAGCAGGATCTGCAGGTCGAGCAGCAGCGACCAGCGCTCGACGTACTCGATGTCGAGCTTCACCCAGTCCTCGAACTCGATCTCGTTGCGGCCCGAGACCTGCCACAGACAGGTGATGCCCGGGCGCATGCTGAGTCGGCCGCGGTGGTCGAGCTCGTACTTCTCGACCTCGGCCGGCACCGGCGGCCGCGGACCCACCAGGCTCATGTGACCCATGAGCACGTTCAGCACCTGCGGCAGCTCGTCGATCGAATACTTGCGCAGCACGCGGCCGACGCGCGTGACCCGCGGGTCGCGCTGGATCTTGAACACGGGCCCCGACTTCTCGTTCAGCTCGCGCAGCTCGGCCTTGCGCGCCTCGGCGTCGGTCACCATGGTGCGGAACTTCAAGAACGGAAAGACGCGCCCGTAGCGGCCGCAGCGCGGCTGCACGAAGAAGATCGGGCCCGGTGAGTCGAGCTTCACGGCCAGCGCGACCGCCAGCCAGACCGGCGCGGTCACCACCAGCGCGGCCAGCGCGCCCGCGATGTCCACCCCGCGCTTCAGGGCGAATTGCCAGACCGGCCGGCGCCCGTGCACCGAGAACGAGATCGCCGGCAGCCCGGCCACGTCGCGGCGCACCACGTGCGCGGCGCGCGTGTCGAACAGGTCGACGGGAATCGTGAGGTCGATGCCGAGTGTCTCGCACAGACCGATCGCATTGGCGGTCGAGTCGTGGGCCAGGAAGCGGCGCGGCAGGCCGAAGATCACCCAGTCGACCGCCGAGCGCGAAGCGATCTCGGGCAGGCGGTCCAGCCGGCCGAGATACTTTTCCCCCAGCTCGCGCCGGTCGGCGTCGGAAGGGTCGTCGTCGAGGAAGCCGCACACGCGGGTGCGTTCGCGCGGGTCGCCCTCGAGGCTGCGCGCGATGCGCCGCGCCCGCTCGCCCGTGCCGAGGATCAGCGCGTTCAGCAGCCGATCCGAGGGGTTGCTTCTGACGACGGGGGCCATCGGCGGGCTCGCTCGCTACGCCCGGGGTGTCCGGCCCCGCTTCGTGCCTTCGATGTAGGGCGAGGCCATGTAGGTGGAGTAGACGGCCGGGTCTTTCGTATCGACCCGGTTGAAGACCACGCCGAGAACGCGCGCGCCGGCGCGGCGCAGGTCGTCGCGCATGCGGCGCAGCGCGCGCAGCTCGACGGAGCCGGGCTTGTGCACGAGCAGCGTGCCGTCGGCGTCGGCCGCCAGCAGGAGCGCATCCGGCACGGCGAGCAGCACGGGTGAGTCGAGCACGACCAGCTCGTACTCGCTCTTCAGGTCCGCCATGACCTGCACGAAGGCATTCGAGGCCAGGAGCTCGGAGGGGTTCTCGGGTGTCTCGCCCGCGGCCAGCACCTCGAACGAGGTGTTCTCGGGCCGCTGGATGCACTCGTCCAGGCGCGCCCGGCCTTGCAGGACTTCGGAGAGGCCGGGCGAGCGGGCGATCCCGAACACGCGGTCGACGCGCGCGCGGCGCAGGTCGGCGTCGATCAGGATCACGCGCCGGCCCATGCGTGCGAAGGCGCTCGACAGGTTGACCGAAGTGGTGGTCTTGCCCTCGCCCGCGATCGCGCTGGTCACGAGGATCGAGTGCAGCTTCAGGTTGCGCATCGCGAACAGGATCGAGGTGCGCAGGTTGCGGTAGCTCTCCGAGGCGACCGAGCCCGTGGCGCGGCCGGTCTGGTGCTCGGGCACGACCTTCTTGTCCTGGACCTGGGGAATCATGCCGAGCACGGGCACGCCGAGCGCGCGCGCGACCGCGTCGGTGTCGCGCACGCGGCGGTCGAGCAGCTCGCGCAGCACCGCGGCCAGCACGCCCAGCGCGAACGCGGCCGCCCAGCCCATGATCAGATACTTGCGCCGGCTCGGGCCCGCGGGGAACAACGGCGCGACCGCGTAGTCGAGCACCGTGGCCCCGGGGTGCTTGTCGGCGGCGGACAGGAGTGACTCGTTGCGGCGCTTCATCAGCACCTCGAGCATCTGCTGGTCGACGTCGAGCTCGCTCTGCAGGCGTTTGTAGCGCGAGAGCGCCTCGCTCTTCTCTCCGCCGTCGCCCACCAGATCGTCGCGCGCCTTCTCGAGCGCGCGCACCTTCGCGTCGAGGTGCGCGACCTCGGCTCGCAGGGCCATGTACTCGGCTTCCTCGGCGGGAGTGAGCGGCCGGGCATCGCTCGCGCCCGCGTCGACCAGCCTTTGCTGCAGGGTCGCCACCACCGCTTCGAGCCGCTTCACCTCGGGGTGGGTCGGCGTGAAGCGCAGCCGCGCCGACTCGAGCGCGGCAGCAGCGGCCTGGTACTCCTCGCGCATGCGGCGCACTTCGCGATCCTGCGCCGAGTCAGTGTTGGCCGACGCCCGCGGCGTCATCTCGGCCAGGCGCTGGCGCGCGGCTACGAGCTCGATGCGCGCGGTCTGCAGCGAGGTGTCGACGCTGGTGAGCCCGCTGCTGCTGCCGCCGTCCTCGGACTTGGTGACCGCGCTCGGCGAGACACCGTTGCGCGACACCAGCTCCCCGCTCGCGCTCTCCTTGTCCGCGATCTGCTGGCGCAGCTCGTAGATCTGCTGGTTGAGGAAGGTCATCGCGCGGCGCGACGCCGAGTCGCGCTCGTTCTGCAGGTGCCGCACGTAAGCGTCGGCCACCGAGTTCGCGAGGAACGTCGCGCCGGCCGGGTTGTCGGCGCGCGCCTGGATGCGCAGGTACGAGCCGCCGCCCGCCAGGTACACCTCGAGGTTGGAGCGAAGGCTCTCGATCCGGAGCGCGCGGTCCTGCTCGGGCGTGATGTGCCAGCCGTCGATGTCTTCGCCGCGGATCACCGCCTTGGCGAAGTCGAGCACGTTGCGCTTCAGAATGTTGTTGCCCGCGGGCAGGAGGTCGACGACCTGACCCAGCACCGCGTCGGAGTACACGAGCGTAGTCATCGAGTCGGCGAGCGCGGCGCCGGTGCGATCGGCCAGCTGGCCTGGCAGCGGGTCTCCGCCGAAGTCGAGCACCTTGGGCGTGGCTTCCATCGCGACGGTCGCGGTCGCCTGGTAGAAGTGCTTCAGCGTGAACGGGAAGATGGTGGCGGGAATCAGCAACGGAACGGCGATCAGCGCGACCATCAGCCGGCGCCGCCGCAGGAACTCGAGGATCGGGCGCAGGTCGAACTCCTGGGAGTCGGGCTCTTCGGGTCCGCCCTCCGTCTCTAGTTCGTCGCGCATCGCCGGCGCCTCCCGGGCCCTCGGATCGCGATATTAGCAACCGCCATACCACTTCCCCCGACCAGTAATCGCGCTGGCACCCTACCCGCGCGATTGGCTGATCGCGCGGGCACCATGCCCGTGCGGCCCGTGATCGCGTCACCGGCAACTATGACCGATCGGCTACCGCTTTTTGGCGGTTCGTCACCCTCGGGTGCCCGGGCGCTCATCGGGCTACGATCCCGGCCACAACCCAAGCGCGGCGCGGCCGGCGCCGATGGCGGAGGGGTGGCAGAGCGATCCACGGAGATAGACGCAGCGGTCCCTGCGCTGCGCCTCGCCTGCCTCGCGGTCCTGGCTCTGGCGGTGGTTCCCGGGCTGCGGCTGCTCTCGTTCGTCTGGAGTGGCTCCGAGTACCTGGGATACGGCTACCTCGTTCCAGCTTCGAGCGCGGCACTTTGCCTCGCTCGCAGGCCGCAGATTCGCCACGCAATACAGCTCGGGGAAGTGCCGCGCTGGGGCCCGCTGTGGGTGTTCGCGGCGGCAGCCCTCGAGTCGCTGGGGGTCCTGGCCGACAGCGGGACGGTCGCCGGGGTGGGCGTGCTCGCGCTGTTCGCTGCGACGGCATACGCGCTCGGCGGCCAGGCGTTGCTGCGCGCGCTCGCGCTGCCGATCGGCTTTCTCGCCTTCATGATTCCGCCTCCGGACTTTCTTCTGGAAGGCTTGCTGCTGGCGCTGAAAGCCCTGGTGATCCAGACGTCGGTCGCGCTGCTCCAGCTGGGCGGCGTAGCGGTCGCGAGTCAGGGCAGCCGGCTGTTCGTGCCCGGTCACGAGCTGTTCGTCGCGAACGCGTGTTCGGGCTTGCGCTCGATCGTGACTCTCTTCCCGCTGGCCGTGGTGGTGGCGACGTTCGCCGCGCGCGGCGTGTGGCGGCGCGCCGCGATCGTGGCCAGCGTGGTGCCGCTCGCGGTCGGGGGCAACATCGCGCGCGTGATTCTGACGGTATGGCTCGTGACTCGCTTCGGTGAGTCGTGGGCGCAGGGCGCGCTGCACGAGAGCTTCGGCTTGGCCACGTTCGCGCTCGGTGCGCTGGCGCTGCTCGCGGTCGCGCGGGGGCTGCGGTGAAGCGCTCCGCCTCGCTCGCGCTCGTGCTGGTGTGCCTCTCGCTGCCGCTCTTGAGCTTCGCCTGGGCGCGGGCGCGCGCGCGCAACCTGCACGAGTTCCAGCCGGCGCGCATTCCCGCCCGGCTGGGGGAATTCGCGCTCGACCGCGAAGACGCGCTGCCCGAGGACGTGCGCGCGATGCTCTCGCCCGAGGCCTACGTGTTTCGCCTGTACGCCCGGCCGGACGGTGCGCCCGTCTGGGCCTACGTGGCGTTCTACGACGGCGTGGGCGCGAGCGGCGCGCATGACCCCGAGGTCTGCTACCCGGCGCAGGGCTGGGACGTGGTGGGGCTGCACGACCGCGAGCTCGACCTGGCCTCGGGCGACCGGCTGCACGCGCACTACCTGGCCGCCACGCAGGGTCCCTCCGAGGAGCTGGTGCTGTACTGGTTCCAGCCACCCGAGCGCTGGCCCGCCGCGCCCCGGGTCGAGCCGTGGCTGCGCGCGCTCGACGGCATCGCCGGCCGCTCGCGCTACGCGTTCGTGCGGCTCTCGACGCGCGTGCTGCCGAGCGTACCCGACGCCGTGCCCGCGGCCGAGGCCGAGCTCGGGGCGCTGGCGCGCGAGCTGGCGGAGCCGGTGCGCGCCGCGGTGCGCGGCGCCACGACGCGGGAGTCAGCGAGTCAGTGACTCAGCGGCCGCCGACGCCCTCGAGGTCGGCCTTCATCATGATCTCGACCAGCTCCGGAAAGCGCACGCGCGGCTCCCAGCCGAGCTTGCGTTTGGCCTTGGCGGGATTGCCGAGCAACAGGTCGACCTCCGCCGGCCGGAAGAAGCGCGGATCGATCTCGACCAGGAGCTTGCCCGTGCGCCGGTCGCGGCCCTTCTCGTCGGTGCCCTTGCCCGACCACACCAGCTCCCAGCCGCACACGCGCGCGGCGCGCTCGATGAACTCGCGGATCGAGTGGGTCTCGCCCGTGGCCACCACGAAGTCGTCGGGCGCGGGCTGCTGCAGCATGACCCACATCATCTCCACGAAGTCGGGCGCGTAGCCGTAGTCGCGCTTCGAGTCGATGTTGCCCATGCGCAGCACCGCGAGCTTGCCGGCCGCGATCTGCGCCAGCCCGAGCGTGACTTTGCGCGAGGCGAAGTTCTCGCCGCGCCGCGGTGACTCGTGGTTGAACAGGATGCCGTTCGAGGCGTGCATGCGGTACGCCTCGCGGTAGTTCTTCACGATCCAGAAGGCGTAGGCCTTGGCCACGCCGTAGGGCGAGCGCGGGTGGAAGGGCGTGCTCTCGGTCTGCGGCGTCTCTTCGACCTGGCCGTAGAGCTCCGAGGTCGAGGCCTGGTAGAAGCGCGCGTCGACCTTGTTCGAGCGCAGCGCCTCGAGCAGGCGCAGCACACCGGTGCCGTCGACGTCGGCGGTGTACTCGGGCTGCTCGAACGACACCGCCACGTGAGACTGCGCGGCCAGGTTGTAGACCTCGGTCGGGCGCACCAGCGCCACGATCCGGTTCAGGCTCGACGAGTCACCCATGTCGCCGTAGTGCAGCTCGTAGACCTTGCCCGCCGCCAGCGCGCGCTCGCGTGCGGGGTCGATGCGGGTGCGGTTGAAGAGCGACGTGCGCCGCGCGATGCCGTGCACCTCGTAGCCCTTGTCGAGCAGGAGCTCCGCCAGGTAGGAGCCATCCTGGCCCGTGACTCCGGTGATCAGCGCGACCTTCCTGCTCATGGCTCCATCACTCCCTTCGCCTCTGCCTCAGGGCAGACCCACGCTCCAGAACGACGCCAAGGTCCAGCCGAGACCGCAGACCACGATCGCGGGCGAGGCCAGCAAGAGGTCGATCGGCGAGCCGCCCTCCCCTCGCACCTGCACCAGCCGAAGATACTCCAACACCCCGAACACCACGAACGGCAGCGAGGCGAACTCGCGGCCCGAGATCAGGACGCTCGCCTCGATGCAGTACAGCGCGTAGGCGATCAGGATCATGCCCGCGGTCACGGTCATGGCCTGATCGAGATAGGCGACCGAGTAACCCTCGAGCGCCGGCCGGTGGGCGGCGTCCATGCCGCGCGCCAGCTCGCTGCGCCGCTTGGCGAGCGAGATGAACAGCGCCAGCGTCGACGAACACAGGAGCAGCCAGTTCGACGGGT
>DATKAO010000045.1 GCA_035498015.1 Myxococcota bacterium | reverse complement strand
CTCGCGCCCGCCGGCGAGCCGGCGCTCGGCCCGCCCGGCTTCCCGCACCGCCGTTCCGCCATGTCGGACCCGATCGCGCCGCTCGGCCACCACTGGCAGGACGCCACGCACATCTCCTACGGGGTGCTGACGGGCGGCCTGTTCACGCGCACGGTCAAGCTCGAGGCCTCGTGGTTCAACGGGCGCGAGCCCGATGCCAACCGCTGGGACTTCGACCTGCGCACGCCCGACTCGTACGCGCTGCGGCTCAGCGTGAACCCGACGCCGGAGCTCTCGCTGCAGGTCTCGGGCGGGCGCCTGCACGAGCCCGAAAGGCTCGAGCCCGGCGTGGGAGTCACTCGGGTCACGGCCTCGTTCACCCACGACGTGCGGATCGGCGACTCCGGGAACGTGGCCACGACCTTCGTCTGGGGCGAGAACTGGGCCGACGGCCAGCGCGCCACGCCCGCGTTCCTGCTCGAGACCAACCTGGAGCTCGACCTGCACCACACGCCGTTCGCGCGGCTGGAGTACGTGCGCAAGACCGGCCACGACCTGGCGCTGCCCGAGTCACTCGCGGACCGCCAGTTCGACGTGGGCGCGCTCACCGTCGGCTACGTGTGCGACTTCGACCCGCTCTTCGGCGCGCTCGTGCCCGGCCTGGGCGGCGCGCTGAGCTTCGACCTGTTCGATCGCGGCCTCGAGCCCGCCTACGGCCACCGCACCGGCTGGGGCTTCCAGCTGTTCGTCCGTCTGACGGCGCCGCGCCTGCCCGAGTGAGTCGTGCGCAGCTCGTGCGCAGCTCGCCAACGCGCGTGAGATGCCTCACACTCCGCGCGTCTGCGATGAGGGGCCGCAGGGTTTCGCTTCGGGCTTCGTGCCTGCTGGCGGCGCTCGCGCTTTGCGGCGCGCAGCGCGACCCGGGCGTGCGCGTGCGCCTCGACCTCGGGCGCTTCGAGCTCGTCGCCGTCGATGCGCGCAAGCCCGACGAGTCGCTCGTGCTGCCGATCGCCACCGGCTCGCCCGCGCACCCCAGCCCGCCGGGTCGCTACCAGGCGCGCGAGGTGGTGCGCCATCCCGGCTGGCAGCCGGGCGCGCAAGCGCGCGCGTGGGGCGCCGCGCCGGTCGATCCCTCGGACCACGGGCCGATGGGCGTCGCGAAGATTCCGCTGCGCGGCGACGGCTTCGCGCTGCACGGCGGCGCGAGCCCGTTGCTCGTGGGGAAGCCCGTCTCGCTCGGCTGCGTGCGCCTCTCGGACCGCGACATGCTCGCGTTCCTGGACTGGCTCGACCGCGCCGGCGCGCTCGCGCCCGCCGGGCGCGCCGCGAACGGCGAGGTCCACCAGAGGCTTCGCCGTCCGGTTGCGTTCGACGTGCGTTGATGTGAACAATGGCGCGGAGTTAGGTGCCTTTCGGCCGCGTCACCGAACGCGCCCGGGGCGCCACTTGGGTCGCGACGAGACTCGCGGCGAGGGGCAATGATGACTGGTCGAACTCGGATGTATCGCATTGCTTCGGCGCTGCTCCTGGCGCTCGCCTGGGTGACTCCAGCGCACGCTCTCACGGTGCTGTTCGGCGGGCCGGGTGGCTTCGGAGTGTCGGCTTCGAGCGCGGGCGCGGCCGAGTCTGCCGGCTTCTCGCTGATCAGCGACGTGCCGATCTTCCCGGCCGACACGGTGCCGCTCTCGATTCCCGCCCCCGACGTGCTCGGGAGTCACATCCCGAGCTCTCCCTCGGTCAGCAACCCGATCACCGCGACCTCGCAGTGGAACGTCACCAACGGCGGCGACGGTGACCTCGACGACGCCTGGCTCGTGTTCCTGAAGCCGCTGACCTACACCCCGAGCACGACCGGCATCGACCTGCAGCCCGGCGGCCAGTGGCGGCTGGTCGAGGTGCCGGTCGGCAAGGACACCTACTTCTACCCGGCGGTGTTCCTGGGCGACATCGCTCCCGACGGGGTGTCGAGCTTCCTCATGCACCACGTGGTGGGCGAGGCGCTCAGCCAGGTCGGCGACACGCTGGTGCTCCCGCAGTACCAGGTGGGGGTCCTGACCGGCGTGCCGCTGCCCGAGCCGGCGCTCGCGCTGCTGCCGCTGAGCGTCGCGCTGCTCGCGGGCCTGCGGCGGCGAAAGGTCTGACTCGATGCGCCGTGCCGTGGCAGTCACTGCGCTGATCCTGTGCCCGCTGCTCGCGCGCGCGTCCGACGAGAGCGACGTTCTGCGCGCGCGCGGAGCGCTGCTCGCGGCCCAGGGCAAGTGCGACCAGGCGCTGCCGCTGTTCCAGCAGGCGCTGGCGGCCGACCCGAAGGAGGCGCGCTCCGCGCTGCTCGCGGGGCGCTGTCTCATCTCGGAGAAGAAGTACGCCGAGGCCGAGCAGTCACTGGCCGAGGCCACGCGCCGCGATGCCACGCTTTCGGAGGTCCCGCTCGAGGTCGCGATCGCGCGCTACCACCAGGAGAACTACGCGGGCGCGCGCCAGGCGCTCGAGGCCGCGCGCGCGGGCTCGTCGGGCGACGCGCGCTTCGAGCTCTACGACGGGCTCGTGCTCCTGCAGGAGGGCAAGCGCGACGAGGGCATCGCCGCGCTCGACCGCGCGCGCAAGGCCGACCCGAAGCTGGTCGAGCCGACCGCCAGCTACTACCAGGCGCTCGCGCTCGAGAACCAGGGCGAGCGCGCGGCGGCGCGCGACGCCATGGACCGCGTGATCGCGGACGACCCGAGCGGCCGCTGGGGCGCCGCCGCGCGCACCCGGCTCGACCAGTGGTCGCGCACGCGCACGCACCCGCGCGACTACTGGGCCTCGGTCACCGTGGGCGCGGAGAGTGACTCGAACGTGGTGCTGCGCGGCAACGGCGTCGACCTGCCGGCGGAGATCAACGACCAGGCCGACATGCGCACCATCTGGCAGGCGAACGCTGGCTGGCAGTTCCTGCACACGCCGGACTGGGGCGCGGGCGCCATGCTGACCTACACCGGCACGGCGGAGCACTCACTGCCGGAATTCAGCTACGACTACCCGATCGTCTCGGCCTGGGTCGACCGGCGCATCACCGACCGCCTGTCGGCCCAGCTCCAGGGTGACTACGCGTACGGCTGGGTCGACGGCCAGTCGTGGGTGAGCGAGGTCGCGGCCACGCCGTCGCTGATCTACGCCGAGGCGCGCGACATGTACACGCGGCTCTTCGGCCGCTTCCAGTTCAGCAACTACTACTTCCCGGTCGACGGCAGCGCGCCCTGGAACGTCGGCGACGCTCACCTGCAGAGCATCACCGAGGACGAGCGCAACCGCGACGGGCGCTACGAGGCCGCGGGTCTGGAGCAGGGCGTTCCGATCGACGTGCTGCGCACGCAGCTCACCGCGACCGGCATCTACTCCCGCTATCACGCCGAGGGCACGGAGTACTCGTACCGGGGCACGGGCGGCTACCTCTGGAGCGAGACCCAGCTGCCCTGGGAGTTCACGCTCTTCCTGGGCGCGGGCTTCACCTACCGCGGCTATCTCAACCAGACCACGTTCGAGGACGTGGCGCCGCCCAACAGCGACAAGCGCCGCGACCAGATCACCGACACCGAGATCGGCATCCAGCGCCCGATCTACTGGGACTGGCTCGTGGGCTCCGCGCGCTGGCACTACACGCACGCCGACTCGAACGTGGCGGTCTTCGACTACGACCGCAGCATCATCGGCGGGTATCTCACCGTCCGCATTCCGTGACCGAGGAGGGTCTCATGTCGTTTCGAGCCGTCGCATCGTTCCTCAGCGCCTTGTGGCTCGCGGGCGCGGCGCACGCCGCCGCTCCGGCTGCCGAAGTGGTGGCGCTCGAGGGCAAGGCCAGCGCGAACGCCAGCGCGCTGGCGGTCGGCGACCCGATCGCCGCGGGCTCGGTGATCCGCACCGGCTCGGACGGGAAGGTGGGGATCCTGGCGAGTGACATCTACGTGCAGCTCGATCCGCAGTCCGCGGTGCTGCTCGAGGACGACGCGGGCCGCGTGAAGATGACCCTGCAAGAGGGCCGCGCGCGCATCGTGGACACGCGCAAGAACGCGCCGGCCGGGAGTCTCTCGATCGACCGCGCGCGCTCGGCGGTCGCGGGCGGTGACTCCGAGGTCTACGTGCTGAACGAGAAGGCCGGCCGCTACGCCATGTTCTGCAACTGGACCGGCCCGGTGCAGGTCACCCGCGACCCGTCCTCGCTGTCGGTCGATCCCGGCCACTGCGTGCTGTCGAAGCCGCACGAGGCGCTGTACGGCGCCCAGGGTCACGAGCACCAGATCCCGCTCCTGCCGCTGCCGTTCGATGCGGTGCTGTTCGACGCGCCGGCGAATCACTTCGACACCACCGACGTCGCGGCCGGCCCGCCCGGCTTCGGCTTCGGCGACCCGATGACTCCGCTCGACCGCACGCGCGACCCGTGCGACACGCCGGGCTCGGGCTGCAAGAAGGGGAAGGGACTCACCGTGGTCGAGCCGCCGCCCGACGGCGGCGGCTGCGCGCCCGGCGTGGTGTGCGGCCCGCCCGTGCCGGCGCCGCCCCCGGTCGTGACTCCGCCGCCGCTGACTCCGCCGCCCGTCGAGACCGGCGGGCCCGGCCCCGGTGCGCCCGGCTGCGGCGGCCCCGGCGCTCGCCGGCACTAGAGCTTGATGCCGAAGTACTCGTAGTAGCGGCGGTTGTACTCGTCGTCGCTGAGGTCGTCGCCGAGTGCGACGAAGTCCTCGTCGGAGATCTTCGGCCGGCCGGCCGCGAGCCCCACGGCGTCTTCGCCCACCGGCCAGCGCAGCCGGTAGTGCGGCGTGGTGATGGCCTCGAGGATCACCTCGGCCACGCGCTGTGGCTGCGCCGCGGCGCGGAAGCCCGCGGCGAACAGCTTGCCGTTGCGCCGCATGATCTGCTTGTACGGCGAGGCCTTGTCGTAGCGCGTGGCCGCGGCCGAGTTCTCGAAGATGCTGGTCATGATCACGCCCGGCTCGACGTTCACCACGCGGATCCCCAGGCTCTTCACCTCGGCGGCCAGCGCCTCGCCCGCGCACTCCAGCGCCCACTTCGAGGCGGAGTAGGGCAGCTGGTTCGCGGTCGCGATCAGGCCCGCGATCGAAGTCACGTTCACGATCGCGCCGGTCCGGCGCTCGCGCATGCTCGGGAGCACCGCCTGGATGCAGCGGATCGCGCCGAAGTAATTGGTTTCGAACATCGCGCGGTGCTCGTCTTCGGGCACGAGCTCGAGCGGGGTCGCGCCGCCGATGCCGGCGTTGTTCACGAGCACGTCCACCGGGCCGTGCGCGGCGACGGCGGCGAATGCCCGGGTCACCGAGTCGGCCGAGGTCACGTCGAGCTCGATCAGCTCGACGGCCACGCCCGCCTCGCGCGCGGCCTTGCGCAGCGGCTCGGCCTTGCCCAGGTTGCGCATGCCCGCGAACACCCGGTGACCGTGCGCGGCCAGGTGCAGCGCCGTGGCCAGGCCGATGCCCGTGCTCGTGCCCGTCACGACCGCGATCCTGCGCGAGTCACTCATGGCTCAGCCCCGCAGCGCCGCCAGGCAGCCCGTGCGCTCCAGGAGCGCATCGAGTGCCGGCCTGTCGCCCGCCGCGGCGTACTTCGCGCGCAGCGCGACCAGTGACTTCGCGTGGTATTTCTGCGGCTTCTGACTCCACGGCTCACCCCCGAGCGCCACCGTGAACTCCTCCTTGCCCGCGTCGATCGCGGCGGCGTTCGCCACGCTCCAAGGCAGGAACAGCCGCCCGACCTGGCGTTCGAGCAGGGGCGAGAGACTCGGCGCGAGCCGCGCCCACGGCTCGAACTCACCTTCGCTGCGTGGAAACAGCATGCGCTGGATCCACGCCAGCACCGCGGGCGTGCGTCCCTCGATCAGCGCGCCCGGAGTCGGGTCGGTCCAGGCGTTGTAGATCTGACCCCAGAGACCGAAGTCGGCGAAGGACGGCCGCGCACCGAACAGATACGGCCGGCTCGCGAGGTGCGCGTCGAGCAGGTCGATCGTCTCGCCGAACGACGCCTCGATGCGCGCCGAGGTCGCCGGACTCGAGCCCACGAACCACACGCGGCCGACCATGCGCTGGCGGATCGCCTGCGTGGTGGCGGCGTGCTGCTCCTCGCTGGCGCGCGGCATCGACGCACGGGCGATGCGCCCCGCGGCCGCGATCTGATCCACGTCGCGCGCCCAGCGGTAGTGGAACATCCACTTGTTGCCCCACTCGTCGCCGAACTCCTCGAGCAGCGCCGACACGAACGCCGCGACCGGCTCGCGCGGGTGGATCGACGGCTCGGGGAAACGTGTTTCATAGTGCTCGATGATCGGCGTCGAGTCCTGCAGCGCTTCGCCGTCGGGCGAAACCACCAGCGGCACCAGCGGAAGCTTCGCGTGCTTCTGGAACTCGTTCTGATTGTCGGCGTTGCGCGTGAGCCACACGTGCGGGATCGCCTTGTAGCGGAAGTACGCGCGGACCTTCACGGAGTAGGGCGAGAGCTCCAGCCCGAAGATGCGGTGGGGTTCCGTCATGCCGCGCATCGTGGCACAGCGGAAGGCGCCGTGGGGAACCGGCGCCACCTCGGCCGCGTGCGAGCCACTCCCCATGGGAAGGTGGCAGCAGGCGCGGGCTTCGGCGAGCGCTTCCCTCCTCGCCAGGGCCCGTGAGATCGGCGCAGCGAAACCTGCATCGCTCGCGCCGCCTCGCGGCGATCGGCGCCCCTGATGCGGGGGCGTCGGTCGTCACGAGTGACTGCCCTCACCAGTGACG
>DATKAO010000044.1 GCA_035498015.1 Myxococcota bacterium | reverse complement strand
AAGGCGGCGGACAACGCCACGCCGTTCGTGCCGGGCCGCGAGCTCGAGATCTTCGAGCGGCTCGAGCGCGAGGCGAAGGGCGCGTTCCCGCGGCCGGCGGTCCGCAAGGTGTTCCGCGAGATCATCTCGGCGTCGATCGCGCAGCAGCGCGGCGTGTCGGTCGCCTACCTCGGCCCGCCCGCGACCTACACGCACCAGGCCGCGATCCAGCAGTTCGGCCAGATGGCGGACCTCCGGCCCGCCGCGACGACCGACGCGATCTTCGCGCAGGTCGAGTCCGGCCAGGCCGAGTTCGGCGTCGTGCCGGTCGAGAACTCGAACGAGGGCGTGGTCTCGCACACGCTGGACCTGTTCGTCGACTCGCCGCTCACCATCGCGGCCGAGATCCACGTGCCGATCCACCACGACCTGTTGTCGAAGAGCGGCGAGCTGCGCGCGATCCGGGCCGTGCACTCGCACCCGCAAGCGCTGGCGCAGTGCCGCGCCTGGCTCGAGCTCAACCTGCCCAACGCGCCGCAGCAGACCACTCACTCGACCGCGCAGGCGGCCGAGCTCGCCGCGCGCAACGAGGAGCTGGCGGCGATCGCGAGCCCGATCGCGGCCGAGCTGTACGGCCTGCGCGTCGTGCACTCCGGGATCGAGGACCGGATCGACAACACCACCCGCTTCCTGGTGATCGCGCGCGAGCCGCCGCGGCGCAGCTCGCGCGACATCACCTCGATCCTGTTCTCGATCAAACGCGACCAGGTCGGGGCGCTCTACAAGGCGCTCGAGCCGTTCTACCAGCACGGCGTCAACCTGACGCGCATCGAGTCACGGCCCACGCGCGTGCGCGCCTGGGAGTACGTGTTCTTCTGCGATTTCGAGGGCCACATCGACGACGCGAAGGTCGCGGCCGCGATCGACGAGCTGCGCCCACGCTGCGATTTCGTGAAAGTCCTCGGCAGCTATCCGGAAGCAGAGGCGGCGCGATGAAGCTGCGCGAGCTCGTGAACGCTCACATCCGGGACCTCGATCCCTATGTGCCGGGCAAGCCCGTCGAGGAGCTCGAGCGCGAGCTCGGCATCGCGTCGGCGGTGAAGCTGGCGTCGAACGAGAGCCCGATCGGGCCGTCGCGGCGCGCGGTCGAGGCGATCTTCGCCGCGGCCGAGAACCTGAACCGCTACCCCGACGACACCTGCTTCGCGCTGCGCGACGCGCTGGCGACACAGCTCGGTGTCGCCACCAACCAGCTGTGCTTCGCGGGCGGCTCCGACGGCATTCTCGAGCTGCTCGCCAAGTGCTTCCTCGCGCCGGGCGACGAGGCGCTGTTCCCGTGGCCCAGCTTCGCCATGTACCCGATCATGACCCGCGGCGCGGGCGCGACGCCCGTGCTGGCGCCGCTCGACCGCGCCTACCGTGCCGACGTGGCCGCGCTGCTCGCTGCGGTGACTCCGCGCACGCGCCTGGTCGTGCTGGCCAACCCGAACAATCCCACCGGCACCTCGATCGGCGCGGCGGAGTTCGCGCGCCTGGTGCGCGAGCTGCCCGAGCGCATCGTGCTGGCCGCCGACGAGGCCTACCTCTCGTTCGTGCGCCGGTCGGACTTCCCCGACTCGATCGCGGCGCTGCGCGAGCGCAAGACGCTGGTCGTGCTGCGCACGTTCTCGAAGGGTCATGCGCTCGCGGGGCTGCGCATCGGCTACGCGATCGGCGACGCGGAGCTCATCTCCTACCTGGAGCGCGCGCGCCACCCGTTCATCGTGAACAGCCTGGCGCAGGTCGCGGCGGTGGCCGCGCTCGCCGATCACGCGCACGCGGCGCGCATCGCCGAGCTCACCCACCAGGGCATCGCGCAGCTCGAGGCCGGCCTCCGGAAGCTGGGCATCCCGTTCGCCGACACCGACGCGAACTTCCTGCTGCTCGAGGTCGGCCCCGGCGCCGATGCGCTGCAGGAGCGGCTCTTGCGCTTCGGGGTGATCACCCGGCCGCTCGGCGGCTTCGGGCTCAAGACCCACCTGCGGGTGTCGGTCGGAACGCGCGAGGAGAACGAGCGCTTCCTCACGGCTTTGGCGGCCGAGCGCAAGCCTTGAGCCGACCCGTGGTCGGGCGCCTCGGCGTCATCGGTATGGGACTGATGGGCGGCTCGGTCGCGCTGGCGGCCCGCGCCCGCGGCGCCGCAGCGGAGGTGCGGGGCTCCGATCGCCACCTGACGTCCGCCGGGGACGTTCCCCTGATGCCCCTCGCGGAGTGCGCAGCGTGGGCAGATCTCCTCGTTCTGGCCGTTCCGATCGAGGCCATGGCCGATGTGATGAAGGCCGCGGCACCGCATTTGCGTTCCGACACCTTGTTGACGGACCTGGCCAGCGTGAAGGCGCCGGTAGCGGAGCTGGCACGCCGGCACCTGCCGCGACCCGAGCAGGTGGTCGGGGCGCACCCCATGACGGGGGGCCACAGCACCGGCTTTGCGGCCGCCAGCCCCGACCTCTTCCTGGGCGCGCCGTGCATCCTGGCCCTCTCCGGCGGCGAGGCCCCTTATGTGGTGGACCGGATTGAGGAATTCTGGCAGTGTCTCGGTGCTTTCACGGTTCGGAAGTCGCCGGAGGAGCACGACGCCATCGCGGCCGCGCTCTCG